>CAMDGT010000036.1 GCA_945898025.1 Rickettsia typhi
TATTTACTAAACATTTCGGCGGGATAGCTCAGTCGGTAGAGCAACGGGATCATAATCCGTGTGTCGGGGGTTCGAAACCCTCTCCCGCTACCAAATTAAATATTGCATCTTATAAAATGTCGCAAGATTTCTTAAAAAATTCTTTACTATTTAGTACTAATATTATTTTTATTGAAGAATTATATCAAAAGTTTTTACAAGACCCTTCAACAATTGATTCTAGCTGGGTAAAATTCTTTACTGAAAACTCTGATGAGGTAAAATCTGTTTTGGCAGATTATTACGGCCCTTCTTGGGCAAAAAGAAATTTACAGATAATTAATTCTCAGCCATTTGATATCTCTTCTTGTGCTAAAATTGAAGTTGCTAAGCCAGTTAACAAAGATTCTAAATCATCTTTATCGCAAAGTGCAAGTCAATCGCAAGATGTCAATAATCAAGAGGCATTAAAGTTAAAACTAACCAATTTAGTAGCCTCATATCAAAGATTTGCCCATTTATCGGCAAGCCTTGATCCTCTTGAATTAAACCCCGCTGTTCATAATCAAGAGCTTAATCTTGAAAAACATGCTATAAAACAAGAAGATTTATCCCAAGAAATTACCATTGACGGCTTCTTAAGAAATTTTTTTAATTGTGAAAAAGCAACTCTTGCCAATTTTATTAATCAATTAAATCTAATTTATAAACAAAATATAGGTTCTGAATTTGATTACATAAGCAATCAAGAGCAAAAAGAATGGCTCGCTTGTGAGCTTGCAAAATCTATCAATAACACTCTTTCTCAACAAGAAAAAACTAAAATTTTAAAAGAAGTTATTAGAACTGAAAGATTCGAGCAGTTCCTGCATAAAAGGTTCCCCGGCGCAAAAAGATTTTCAATTGAAGGCGGAGATTCCTCAATTAATGCGATTGAAAAGATAATTGAAACTGGTGCCAATAACGGCATTAAGAAAATTGTTATTGGTATGGCTCACAGAGGCAGGCTCAATACTCTTACAGGAGTAATGGGTAAGCCTTATCATCAAATGATAGCTGAATTTAAAGGAACTCCCGGTATTGCTGAAAAATTTACTAAATCTGGCGATGTTAAATATCATATGGGTTATGCAAGTACTAGAAAAATTAATTCTAACTCTATTGATTTATCTCTTGCTTTTAATCCTTCTCACTTAGAGGCGGTTAATTCGGTGGTTGCAGGTAGAATAAGAGCAAAACAAGATTTATATCAAGATAATCAAAGAACTCAAGCTTTGGCTCTTTTAATTCACGGCGATGCTGCTTTTGCTGGTCAAGGTTCAGTTGCTGAAAATTTAATGATGAATGGTGTTAAGGGTTATGATACAGGCGGGGTTCTTCATTTAATTGTCAATAATCAAATTGGTTTTACGGCTAATCCACAAGATTCTCGTAGCACTACCTATTCTTCTGATCTTGCTAAGGCAATTGAGGCTCCTATATTTCATATTAATGGCGATGATGTTGAGGCGGTGGTTAAGGTTGCAGACATCATAACTCGCTATCGTCAAAAATTCAAAAAAGATGCAGTTCTTGATATAATTTGTTATCGTCGATATGGTCATAATGAGGGAGATGAGCCTCTTTATACTCAGCCTGTCATGTATAAAAAAATTAAAAATCATCCTTCGCTTGAAAAATTATATTCACAAAAATTAATTGCTGAAAAAATTATAGCAAATGATGAATACCAAGCTTTGGTGAATGAATTTGAGAAAAAATTAAATGATGAATTTAATTTAGCTAATAACTATCAGCCAAAAGATGCGGATTGGCTACAGGGAAATTGGAAGCATATTAAAAATAGCGAAGATAAAAACATCAAAACTGCGATCGATAAAAAAACTATTAAAAATTTGATTGATAAAATTGCCACTATTCCAAGTAATTTCGATGCAAATCCAAAAATTGTTAAACAACTTGAGGCTAGAAAACAGCAAGTTAAAGAGGGTCTTGATATTGACTGGGGTTGTGCAGAGTCAATTGCTTTTGCATCTTTACTTAATGAAGGTTATGGTGTTAGAATTACTGGTCAGGATTCTGGCAGAGGAACCTTTTCTCATCGTCACTCAATTTTGCATAATGCAACCGATGGCTCCCGCTATTCTATTTTTAGCCCTTTATTAAAGAAAGAATCTTCTATTAAATATGAAGTCCACGACAGTGTGCTTTCTGAATATGCGGTTTTAGGTTTTGAATACGGTTATTCCTTATCTGCTCCCGATAATTTAACAATATGGGAAGCTCAATTCGGCGATTTTGCCAATGGAGCTCAAATTATTTTTGATCAATTCATCGCTTCTTCAGAAGTTAAGTGGCTCAGAAAATCTAATCTTGTAATGTTGCTGCCGCATGGCTATGAAGGTCAAGGCCCTGAACATTCTTCTGCAAGGCTTGAAAGATATCTTCAAGCTTGTGCAGATAATAATCTTAGAGTTTGCAATATCACTAATCCAGCAAACTTTTTTCATGCTCTACGTCGCCAATTATATTCGCAAGATAGAAAGCCTTTAATTATTATGTCGCCGAAATCTCTACTTCGCCATAAGCTTGCAACATCAACTCTTGAAGAATTTTCTAATTATAATTTCCGCACGATTATTGGTGAAAGCTCAAATGATATAGAAGATAAAAAAGTCCGTAAGGTTGTTTTATGTTCTGGCAAAGTATATTACGATCTCTTTGAATATAGAGAAGCAAATAAAATTAATGATGTTGCAATTATTCGTTTGGAACAAATTTACCCATTTGATTCTCTTGAATTGTCAAAAGAATTAAAAAAATATCCTAATGCCCAAATAATTTGGTGTCAGGAAGAGCCAAAAAATATGGGTTCTTGGAATTTTGTTGAAGAGTCGATAGAGCAGCTATTAATTGAAATTAAACACAAAAATGCTCGTCCAAAATATGTTGGTAGAGTTGCTTGCGCTTCTCCTGCTACTGGTTATGGCTCTTATCATAATCGTGAGCAGAAACAATTGATTGAGGAAGCTATTTCTTAACTTAAAAATTAAAATTTTAACTATGACTATCGAAATAAAAGTGCCAGCTCTTGGAGAATCAGTATCTGAGGCTTCAATTGCAAAAATATATAAAAAAATTGGCGAAGCGGTGAAAGCCGATGAATTAATCTTTGAGCTTGAAACAGATAAGGTTACTCTTGAAGTTAATGCTCCTAGTAATGGCAATATTTCTCAATTAAAAGTTAATGAAGGAGATAGTGTTAAAGTTGGAGATGTTTTGGCAATAATGTCGCAGGGCGATTCAGCGGTTGTAGAGCAAACAAAGCCAGCAATTCTTGATGATAAAATTGCTGTAGTTAGTAATAACAATGCAAGCTTTCTTTCCCCCGCACCTAAAAAAATTATTGCAGAAAACAATCTAGATGCTAGCAAAATTAATGGAACAGGTAAAGACGGAAGAATAACTAAAGGAGATGCCTTATCTTCAGTTTCAAATTCAGTCGTCGATAATTCTACACCTGTTGTTGCTGAAAAATTGACAGAGAGAGTAAAAATGTCGAGGTTAAGACAAAAAGTTGCCGAAAGACTAAAAGAATCTCAAAATACTGCAGCAATTCTTACAACTTTCAACGAGGTTGATATGTCGGCAGTTATGGCTCTAAGAAGCGAATATAAAGATATTTTTGAAAAAAAGCATAATAGCAAATTAGGCTTTATGTCATTTTTTGTTAAGGCAACGGTTACAGCTCTTAAAGAAATCCCTGCAGTTAATGCTGAAATTGAAGGTAACGATATAATTTATAAGAATTTTTATGATATCGGTGTTGCAGTTGGCTCTCCGCAAGGTTTAGTGGTTCCTGTGCTCAGAAATGCGGATAAATTAAATTTAGCACAAATTGAAACCAACATTGCTGAATTAGGCAAAAAGGCTCGTGACGGCAAATTGACTATTCCCGATCTTACAGGGGCAACATTTACTATTTCTAATGGCGGAGTTTATGGCTCGCTAATGTCTACTCCAATTATTAATCCTCCACAATCAGGAATATTAGGAATGCATAAAATACAAGAAAGAGTTATGGTTATTAATGGTGAAATGAAAATTCGCCCGATGATGTATCTTGCATTATCATATGATCATCGCATAATAGATGGTAAAGAAGCGGTTACCTTCCTTGTTAGAATTAAGGAATTAATCGAAGATCCTAGAAGATTAATTCTTGATATTTAATCAATTTTTTCTTTAATGAGCAACAATAACAATCATCTCAATGATGATAAAATTAAAATTTTAGCCCGAAATGTTAATTTATTTTACGGTCTAAAACAAGCCTTGTTTGACATTAATATTGATTTTAAAAAATTTGGAGTTACTGCTTTAATAGGCCCTTCTGGTTGTGGTAAATCTTCTTTTCTTCGTTGTATCAATAGAATGAACGATACAATAGATAGTTGTCGAATCGAGGGTGAAATCAGAATTGATAATCAAAATATTTATGAGAAATCAATCGATCTAGTTATGCTTAGAGCCTCGGTAGGTATGGTTTTTCAAAAACCCAATCCTTTCCTTAAATCTATTTATGAAAATATTGCCTACGGCCCTAGAATACACGGTTTATTTACCACTAAAAAGCAACTCGATGCCATTGTTGAAGATAGTCTAATTAAAGCTGGCTTATGGAACGAAGTCAAAGATCGTCTCCATGAGCAAGCTAATTCATTATCTGGCGGTCAACAACAAAGGCTTTGTATAGCAAGAACAATAGCAATACAGCCTGAAATTATTTTAATGGATGAGCCTTGTTCTGCACTTGACCCAATTGCCACTGCAAAAATAGAAGAATTAATAGACGATTTAAAAGAGAAATTCACCATTATTATTGTAACTCACTCAATGCAACAGGCGGCAAGAGTATCTCATCGTACCGCCTTTTTTCATCTGGGTAAAGTTATAGAATATGATACCACCGATAAGATATTTACTAATCCTAGTAAAAAAGAAACCCAAGATTACATCACTGGTAGATTCGGCTAATGTTAAAATTATTTTATTAAATGCTCAATCCAGACAATAAAAATCATCAATCACAAGATTATTCAAGTAATTTTTATCTAATCAAAAGAGTTATCAAAGATTACATTCTGCCTTATCACAAAACATTTGCTATTTCAATTATTTTAATGCTTTTAATTGCTGGTACAACCGCTCTCAATGCTTGGTTAGTTAAGCCTGCTCTTGATTGGGTTTTTGTTAATAAAAATAAAACAGCATTAATCGCCATTCCTTTAATTGTTTTGTTGGTAACAATAATTAAAGCCTTTGCTAGTTATTTTCAGTTGCTGACTACTAATATTCTTACCCTAAGAATGACTTCCGATATGAGAATAAGGCTATATGCGCACTTTATTAAATCTGATATTGTAAAGTTGCACAGCAAATCTTCTGGCGATATGACGGCAATTATTATGAATGAAGTTGGTATGATAATAGGCATGATAAATACTATTCTAAATGGCTCCATCAAGCAATTTTTTAGTCTTGTGGGGCTTGTTTTGGTTATGTTTAATCAGAGTTTGGAGTTTTCTATTGTTGCCTTTGTTGGCATTCCTTTAGCTGGATTTCCAATTTATATAATTGGAAAAAAATTAAGAAATCTTTCTTTTAAAAATCAGGAAGTAGTGCAGAAATTTTCCTCTCAAATGAATGACACTTTGCAATATTCAAAGCTAGTAAAAGCTTATCACTGCGAAAATTTTGAAATTAATAGAATGTCAAAAATTGTTGAAGAGATATTTAAAATGGGTAAGAAAATTTCAAGAATTTCATTAATTTCTTCTCCATTTGTTGAGGCTCTTGCGGGAGTTGGTGTTGCTTGTGTTATTTGGTATGGTGGCATGAAAGTTATTTCAGGGGAAACTACTCAAGGAGCATTCTTTTCGTTTTTTGTGGCAATGATGATGGCATATAAGCCTTTAAAATCTGTGTCGCAAATGAATAGCGGCATACAAATGGGCTTAGGTTCTACTTCGAGGTTTTATCAATTAATTGATGAAAAGCCACAAATTATTGACAAAGAAAATGCGATTAATCTTGATGAGCCTAGGGGGGAAATAGTTTTTGAAAATGTTAATTTTCGTTATGTTCCAGAAAAATTAGCTCTCAGAAACCTTAATTTACAAATCAAATCTGGGCAGAAAGTTGCTTTAGTAGGTCATTCAGGTGGGGGGAAATCAACAATTATGCAATTAGTGTTAAGATTCTATGATCCTGAATCTGGAGTTGTTAAATTAGATGGTCATGATATCCGTGATTTAAGTATTAAATCTCTTCGCTCTGCTATGTCGGTAGTTAATCAAGAAGTTATGTTATTTGACGACACGATATTAGAAAATATTAGATATGGCAAAGAAGATGCCACTGAAGAAGAAATAATAAGAGCTTCTAAAATGGCTGAAGCCGATAGTTTTATTAGTGATTTACCCGATAAATATAATACAAAAGTTGGGCAGAATGGAATTCGTCTTTCAGGAGGTCAAAGACAAAGAATAGCAATTGCTAGAGCAATATTATACAATGCTCCAATTTTATTACTTGATGAGGCTACATCTGCACTCGATCCAATATCTGAGGAATTAATTAAAAATGCCTTTAATAGTTTAATGAAAAATAAAACCTCGATTGTGATAGCTCATCGCTTATCAACAATAATTAATGCAGATAAAATTATTGTTATTAATAATGGCGAGGTTGTTGAGCAGGGGAATCATCAAGAATTAATAGCTCTTAATGGTTTTTATGCAAATTTATACTACAAGCAATTTGCAACTGAAAATTAGAAAATAATCATGTATAATAAGAATCTTGTTACTGGTGATATTTTGTTATCTCAAAAAAATAAAACGGTTAATAAAAATAATAAAAAGAAAGAGTTGGCTAGTGCTCTTCGCCAGAATTTACTAAGAAGAAAAAATGCTGATTTTAAAAATACATCTTCCAAAGAAGAAAAATAACAATAAAATTGTTTTTAATATTAATCTAGATCTATCTAAAAATGGCAAATTATTTTGGTGAAATTTTTCGCTTTACAACTTGGGGCGAGAGTCACGGCAAAGCTATTGGAGCGGTAGTAGATGGATGTCCATCTTTAATAGAGCTTTCTGAAGCTGATATACAGCCTTTTTTAGATAAAAGAAGGCCGGGGCAATCAAAATTCACCACCCAAAGGCAAGAAGAAGATAAGGTAGAAATTATGTCTGGAGTGTTTGAGGGTAAAACTACAGGAACTCCTATTAGCTTAATTATTTATAATAATGACCAAAAAAGTCAAGATTATGGAGATATTAAAAATAAATTTCGCCCTTCTCATGCCGATTATACTTATTTCAAAAAATATGGAATTCGTGATTATAGGGGCGGAGGCAGATCTTCTGCTCGAGAAACTGCAATGAGAGTTGCTTCTGGAGCAATAGCAAGAAAAGTAATTGATCAAAAAGCCATTAATGAAAATGGCAAAATAGAGATATATGGCTATATTTCACAAATTGGAGAAAAAAAAATAGATTATCAAAATTTTGATTTAAAGCAAATCGAAAAGAATGACTTCTTTTGTCCAGATGCAAAAGCGGTGCCTAATTTTATTGATTATTTAACAGAAATACGAAAAAGTGGGGATTCGGTAGGAGCAACCATTGAATTAATAGTCAAAAATGCTCCAATTGGTTTAGGTGAGCCAATATATAATAAGCTTGATGCAAAAATTGCATCAGCAATAATGAGTATTAATGCGGTAAAAAGTGTTGAAATAGGTGTGGGAGCAGAATATGCAAGCAAGAGGGGCAGTGAATCGGCAGATGAAATGTGGTTTGCAGATAATAAAATTAATTTTTCTAGCAATAATTCTGGTGGTGTTATTGGCGGAATATCTTCTGGTCAAGATATCGTGATTAGATTTGCAGTTAAGCCTACTAGCTCAATTTTAGTTCCTCGCAGAACGATTGATGTCGACAATAATAATACTGAAATTATAACCAAAGGAAGGCATGATCCTTGTGTTGGCATTAGAGCGGTTCCTGTCGGGGAGGCAATGATAGCTTGTGTTATTGCGGATTTTTTATTGTTGCAAAAATAAATTTCATTAAGCAGTAGATTGAGATATTATTTTTTAAGAATTAATCAATAAATATGATCTTTCCATCTTTTAATTTTTTATTGCTATTCTTGCCGTTGGCTCTTACTGCTTATTATGTTAGTAAGAATAATGGCTTTAGAAATATTATTTTAATTATTACTAGTTTTATCTTTTATGCTTGGGGTAATTGGTGGTGGGCATTGATCTTGATTTCTTCTGCGGTGGTTGATTTTACTCTTGCACAAAAAATTAATTCATTAAATCAAAAATTATTAATTAGCAATAATAAGCAAGAAGGCGATGTTTTAGCAATTAATCGAAAAAGAAAAATAATCTTAATCACCAGTATTGTTTTTAATATCTCTCTACTAGCTTTCTTTAAATATTGGGATTGGTTAATTGGCTTAATAGAAGATGGCTTATTTATTGAT
>CAMDGT010000037.1 GCA_945898025.1 Rickettsia typhi
AGAAAAAGTAAATTATTTAATCGCCGAACTCTTTTTATTGGAGCTTCACAGGGAGTCCTTGGTTCTGCATTGATTGCAAGGCTTAGCTATCTCCAACTTATAAAACATCAAGAATATTCTATTCAATCTGATAGCAATAGAATAAAACATATTATCTCTCCCGCACCAAGAGGAGCAATACTTGATCGCTTCGGTTTTAATATGGTAAATAACGAAAGTAGCTATAGATTATTCCTTTATCTCAGCAACCGCAAAATTAATCTAAAATCGGTCGATAAGTTAGTTGAAATTCTTAATCTTAATCAAGAACAAAAAGATGTTTTTCTTGCAAAAATAAAAAATGCACGAAGAAAAAATGTAATATCTTTAATTGATAATCTTAGTTGGAAAGATTTAACAAAGATAGAAAGTAATTATCATCTACTTTCTGGACTATCTATCGAAACAGGGGTTATGAGAAGTTACCCATACCCCAATGAAACCGCTCATTTTATTGGTTATGTCTCGCTTCCATCAGACAAAGAAACTAACAATAACGAGCAAAATTTATTTATGCATCCAGATTTTAGAATTGGTAAATCTGGTATTGAAAGAAGTTTTGATGAAGCTTTAAGAGGTAATTATGGAGTAAAATATGTTGAAGTCAATGTTCATGAGGTGCCGATAAGAAACCTTTCCAGTAAGCAGGCAATTGAAGGTTCAAGAGTTCATTTAACCATTGATTTTCGCCTACAAAAATTTGCTACAGAAAGAATAAAAAACGAGGTTGCATCAGTAATTTTAATGGATGTTGAAAGCGGAGAAGTGCTAGTTTATGCCTCATCTCCCGCATTTGACCCAAATCGCTTCGTTGAAGGGGTAACTCATAGCTACTGGAAAGAGTTAAATTCAGATATTAGAAAGCCCCTTACCAATAAACCGATTTCTGCATTATACCCCCCCGGTTCACCTTTTAAATTAATGACAGCGATTGCAGGGCTTGAAAATGGCATAAATCCGCAAACAAAAGTTAATTGTAATGGTTATTATAAATTTGGCAGAAGAGCTTTTCACTGCTGGAAAGAAGGTGGACACGGTTCATTAAATTTAGTTGATGCAATAATGCATTCTTGCAACACATATTTTTTTACCATTGCCAATCAAATCGGGGCGGAAAGAATCGCTGAAGTCTCAAAAAGATTTGGCTATGCAGAAAAACCAGATATAAGCCTTCATGGAGCAAAAACAGGGGTTGCACCAAATGATGAGTGGAAAAGAAAAGCCTTGAAGCAACAATGGTTTGCTGGAGACACATTAAATACTGCGATTGGTCAAGGGTTTGTTTTAGCAAGCCCACTGCAAATGGCTGTAATTACCTCAAGAATTGCTAATGGTGGAGTTCCTATAAAGCCCTACCTAGTAAGAAATCAACATATATTTACACAATTCGATCAATTAAAATCAAAAAGAGTGGTAAGTGAAGAGCATTTAAGGTTAATTAAAGAGGGGATGAATCGTGTAATGAACACTCCAGGTGGAACCGCCTTTGCAAAAAGAATTGAAATAAAAGGCTTTGAAATGGCTGGAAAAACCGGAACATCACAAGTAATTTCAAAGAGAGAAGATGAAATGACTGCAAGTGAGAATGCACTAAAAGCCAATCAAAACCATGCTATATTTGTTGGTTTTGCACCAGTTTCTAAGCCTCGTTATGCAATTTCAGTTGTGGTTGAGCATGGAAAAAGTGGTTCACAAGCCGCCGCTCCAATTGGTCGAGATATATTACTCGAAGCTCAAAAAATACAATTGTAAACCAATTAAACAGAAGATAAAGAGCCGTCTTTGATAGAAAGAATACGATTAGCCTTTTTAGCAAGCTCATTATTATGAGTTACCATTAAACAGCCAATTTTATATTCACCAGCAAGATTTTTTAACAACTCAAATACTTTAAGAGATATACTGGAATCAAGGTTGCCTGTTGGTTCATCAGCAAGAATAATTGATGGCTTTGAAATTACGGCTCTTGCAATTGCAACCCTTTGTTGCTGACCTCCTGACAATTGAGAAATTCTATAATCTACTCTATCTAATAAATCAACTTTTGTCAAAATTTGCTTAGCTTCTTCAAATGCATATTTTTTATCGTAACCCTTAATTAAAAGAGGCATTGCAACATTTTCAAGAGCAGAAAATTCTGGCATTAAATGATGAAATTGATAAATAAAGCCAATATGATTTTTCCTTGTTTCGGTTCTTAATTTATCGCAAGACGATGATTCTATTTTTATATTATCAACAATTATTAATCCAGAATCTTTGTTACAAACATCTAATAAACCAGCAATCTGCAGTAAAGTTGTTTTTCCAGAACCAGAAGGACCTGTCAAAGCAACAATCTCGCCCTTTACAACTTGCAAGGAGATATTTTTTAATATAACAACCCTGATGTCTGTATTTTTATTATTTTTTGATTTATGGTCGTCAATTTTAACGGAAAAAGACTTATTTACAGAAATAAGCTCAAGAGCTGTATTATTGCTTACAATCATAATTTAGCTATCTTTATCATTAAAATCTTCATCATCGAAGGTTCCGTAGTCCTCATCTTCGCTTTCAAAATCTCCATCCTCCTCCTCCTCATCCTCGTCCTCTTCTTCGTAGGAATCTTTATCTTCATCTTCAAGATCTTTGTTTTTTAGAAGACTTTTATTTTTTTCAAAGTCATCAAAGTCAAAATCATCAAACTCATTGACTTTTTTTCTATCTTTAATATCGCTTTCTATTTTATCTCTAGCGGTTAAGATAATTTTGTCTCTTGCTTCTTCAAAAGCAATTTTATAAATTGCAGAATATTCAGTTGCAAGCCTGTATATAGCTGTTTCGTATATTATTCTTTCACTGTATGATCTTTCTGTGTCATCGATATCTCTAGTTAAATCCCTTAAAACTTCTGCAAGCATTATTATGTCGCCAGAATTAATCTTTGTTTCATATTCTTGAGCTCTACGACTCCACATTCCCTTCATTTTTTTAACACCGCTTCTTAATATTCCGAGGACTTCATCCATTTTAGTCTTTGAAACCAAAGCTCTCAGACCAGATTTTTCAGACCCAATAACTGGAACCCTAATACTAAGCTTTTCTTTCTCAAAATATAGTAAATAACAACCTACTTCTGTATTTTGAATGTTTATAATTTCTATTTGAGTGAGTGCACCAACTCCATGAGCAGGATAAATTAATTTATCACCGACGACAAATTGACTGTTTTTTACTTCTTTTTTAACAACTTCATTTTTTTTAGCTTCATCAATGACCACTTCTTTTTTATTATTTTCAATATTTTTTGATTGCACATCTTTACTATTAAATAGATGAAAAGATGCTTTAATATCAAGGTTTTTAGATAATTTTTCTTGAGTTTCTGTTGGTGGTTTAGATTTTTTATCGCTTATTTTATCATAATTAGTCTTTTTTAATTTTTGTTTTTCATCTTTTTTTGCAGTATTTTTATCTTTTGCGATATTAGTAGATTTTTTAGATTGTTTTTTGTTTTCAGAATTGGAGCTTTCTTTCTTGTTTTTATAATCATTAACCGCAGGATTGATAATGTTATCTTTAGGTTTTTTTGAAGAGCTTTTTTTAACATTTTTTAAATCTTTAAGACTTTCTTTTATGTCTTTAGTTTTATTATTTTTTATTATAGTTTTTTTATGCGAGTTTTTGTTGCCAAGCTCTATTTTTTTTATTTTTTTTAGAACTTTTTTATTATTCTTTTTTGCTTTAGTCATTTTAACTTAAATTAATCGTTGCTATTATTTAGTTTGTACTCATTTGCTAGTTCAAGATAATTTTCCGCGGATGTTTTGATATATCCAACTTCTTCTTCTGTCATTTTGCGAAAAAACTTTGCAGGATTGCCAGCCCAAATTTCATAAGATTTGACTATTTTTTTAGGAGTAAGAACTGCACCAGCAGCTAACATGCCGTATTTTTCAACTTTCGCAAGGTCCATAATAATAGCACCCATCCCTATAAATGCAAAATCTTCAATTGTGCAAGCATGAATTATTGCATTATGACCAATTGTGACAAAACTGCCAATTGAAACAGGGGCACCAGCATCGCCGGTTTTATTTTGTAAATGATTAGGGCGAGTTCCGTGGACTATTGATCCATCTTGTATGTTAGTATACTCACCGACAGAAATTTTTGTGACATCGCCTCTTAAAACGCAATTATACCAAATTCCTGAGCCCTTACCTATTTTAACATCTCCAGATATAATTGCATTACTAGCAACAAATGCACTATTATCAATATTCGGACGGATATTACGATAGGTGATAATATTCTTATTGTTCATTTTTTAAGAAATCATTGTTCCTATTCCCATTTCGGTAAATAGCTCCATCAGGAGTATGTTTTCAATGTTACCATTAAGAATGTGCGCACAGCTTACTCCTGCCTCAATTGCATTAAGACAAGTTTCAACTTTAGGAATCATTCCACCAGTAATTTTACCTTGACTAATCATTTGTTTAGCAGTATTAGCATTGAGTTTACCAACCAGCTCTCCACTTGGCAATAAGACACCATTAACATCGGAAAGAATGATTAATTTTAGAGCCTGCAAAGAAGAAGCAATTGCACCGGCAAAGGTATCAGCATTGATATTAAAAGTTTCACCGTTATCTCCGACTCCAATAGGTGCAATAACAGGAACTATATCGGAATCTTCAAATAAACCCAAAACTTCAGAATCAACTCTATATGGTTCACCAACAAAACCAAGATTTAGTATTTTTTCAATATTTGAATCTGGATCTTTTTTTGTTCTGGTTAGTTTTTTAGCCTTTACCAAATTGGCATCTTTTCCAGAAATACCAATTGCCTTACCGCCACAATTGGCAATTTCAGTTACTATCATTTTATTTATTGATCCTGAAAGAACCATCTCTACGATGCTTACCGTATCTAAATCTGTAACTCTAAGACCATCAACAAAAGATGATTTCATATTAAGTTTTTCAAGCATAGCACCAATTTGGGGCCCACCACCATGAACCACAATTGGATTAATTCCAACCTGTTTTAGTAAAACTATATTTTTAGCAAAATTTTTAAGATTTTTATCTCCACCCATAGCACTACCACCAAACTTTATAACAAAGGTTTCTCCTGCGAAGCGACGCATATAAGGTAAAGCTTCGCATAATATATTGGCTTTTTTATTTAATTCTTCGTCGTTAATATTTGTTTGTATAGAAATGTTATCGCTTTTATCTGACATAATAAACCCTTAATTTTGTTGGTTGAATTTCTATTTTAACTGTAAATGTTAAATTATAAATTAGAAAATTGTTAGAAAGTTGATTGCAAAAAATATAAATTTAAAATTTTATATCAAGAAAATCTTTTAAAAAACTACCATAATTTGCAAAAACTTTTTGATTACTAAAATTGCTAATTATATCAATAAATTCTAAATCTTTGATTCCAGAATTGCAATCAATCATTGGAGAATTATTCAAAATTACTCCAGCAACTTTAATGTCATAAAAATCAATTGCTTTTAAAGCTGTCAAAGTGTGACTAATTGAGCCTAAATAATTGCTGGTTATTAAAATAATTGGAATTTTTAAAGCTTTCGCTAAATCCAAAAAATTTTTATCTTCATTGATTGGCGTCATTACACCTCCCGCACCTTCAATTAGCAATATTTGATTATTAATTTTCGATTTAGTAATTTTACTTTGACAGAAAATGACTAAATCATTAAAAACAATTTTAGAATTATTTTTTTTTGCAGCAATATTTGGAGATACAGCATCAGCAAAATGATATGGTGTAATATTTTCAATATTTTCGCGACTAACTTCAAAGCCTAAAGATTCTAATATTTTTGCACTATCACTATTTTTATCTTCAAATAAAAAACCGCTCGCAATCGGCTTTATTGCATTAATTACGATATTTTTAGAAGTAATCTCTTTTATAATTTGTTGAATAATATGTGTTTTACCTATATCCGTACCAATTGCAAACACAAAATATGCTTTTTTATTAAACATAAATTAATTATTACAACATAATTGATTGTAAATATCTTCTAAAATTAATTGAGAGCTGTAATACCAATATTCCGAAGCATTTTGATTTTCAATCAAAAACTTACTTCTGTTAAATCTACGATTAAAAACTATTGATAAATTAAGCATTTCTTCATCAAAAACATTATTAAAATTCGTTACTAAATAGCCAATTTTATGTAATTTTATTTTTACATCAATAAGATCTGCTTTTTTAATATTATTATTACTTTTAACAACACCATCTAAAGCAAAAAAAACTATATCTGGTTGTTTTTTTAAATATCCTGCTATGTATTTTACGGTTGTATTGCTTTGATAAAAAGACAAATTATTGTTTTTTAGAAAATTCCAAATAAATAATTGAGACGGATCTTGTTTTCGGTTTAAAAACTTAGTTTCTTGATGGTATGCAACATCAGAATGACCAACAATATTTTGATTTAAAATATTATATTTATTTTTTAATTCTTTTATTAGCCATATTAAAGACTTCATTTGCCTTCTACTGAAATTCTTTTTAAATGGCGACGGATTAACTAATTCAATGCCGATTGAAGATTGGTTAAGACCATCACAGCCATTCCAGTAACTAACACCAGAATGATAAGCAATGTTGCAATCGTCAACTAATTGGAATATATCTCCCGAGTAATCGATTAGATAATGAGCACTAACTTGATGTTCTTTTAATAAATTTAATGCTATCTCGAAATTTTTTGCTTCAATATGATGAATCACTAAATTGGTAATTTCTCTTTTATTTGTTTGAATAAAAAAATCATTAAATTTTTTTGTAAAATCAATTCTCATATTTAAGAAGATTTAAGGTTAAATTCCAGCTCTTCCAATGCTTTTTTTACACCAGAAGAATGTTCCCAAACAAAGGAGATAACAGCTATCAAATCAATATTATTTTTTGCAAAAATTCCACAATTATTAGCATTAATGCCACCAATTGCAACTACTGGCAAATTAAGAATTTCTGAAGCCCAATTAATAATTGAAATATCCGGCTTACCTTTAGATATCTTGGTTTTACTTTCAAAAAAAGCTCCAAATGATAAATAATCAAAACCCATTTCTGCAGATTCCATTGCTAAATGTTTTGAATCATAGCAACTAGAACCCATCAAAAAATTTTTTGACTTGTTTTTGATGATATTTTTATTAATATCATCAGCTCCAAGATGAACTCCATCGCAACCTAAATTTAAAGCAAGCTCAAAATTATCATTTAATATGAATAAACAATTATTATCGCGACAAATTTTTATTAATTCTTTTGTATAAATTTTTATATCTTGATCGCTATAATCTTTTAATCGTAACTGAAATATTGGCACTAAATTAGTTTGAAGAGCTTTATTTAACTGAATAGAAAAATTTTTAAGATCAATTTTGGGGGGGCTAATGAGATATATTCTAGTCATAAAATTATTTTTTTAATTCCAAGAATTTAATTTTATTGCCAGTAAATTGCCAGTAAATTGACTTGGAATCATATTTATACTAGTTGCGCTAAAAAAACTTTGCAACTTAGAATCACATATTTCATAAAATAAATCAATTTTTCTTTTTTCATCAAGATGCGAAACAACTTCATCAAAAACTAAAATTGTAGGATTATTTTTATAAAGACTAGAAATTTTTGCTCTAGCCAAAGTAATTGATATCATCATTGCCTTCTGTTCTCCGGTTGAACATTTCGTTGCCTCGATGTTTTTTTCCCGCAATATTGCCATAAAATCACTGCGATGAACTCCAAAATTAGTTTTAAAATTTAATGCGTCAATTTGACGATTATTTTCTAATTTCTCTTTGTAATTAGCTTCAAGGACAACTGAATTTTTTTGATTTAAAATATCCTGCTCAACATCGCCAATTATTAGTAATTTCGGCTTAGGAAAATTTGAAATAAACCCCTCTATTGCTTTATTAAAAAAATTAACCGCCTCAACCCTTGAAGCCGCTATCACAACTCCCAATTCAACAATTTGATTTTCAATAATATCAAGCCATTTTTTTTGATTAGCGGAATTATTGGATTTTTGTAAAATTGAAATTCTCTCTTTGGTTAATTTTTGATAATTATTTAGTCTTTGCGAATGATTCATATCTATATCGGCAACTATTTTATCTAGGTACGACCTTCTTTCGCTTTTACCAAGGATAAATAATTGCTCTAATTGAGGAGTTAAAAAAATTATATTTGGTAGATATCTTTTAAAATCAGACAATTTTTTGACACTTAGCGATTCTTGATTAATAAAATTTTGCTTTTTATTGGCAAAATAATCAAAGCTAAATGCTATGGAATCTATGTAATTATTATTGCGAAAAAGACTGTGAATTGATAATCTGCCCCTATCTAAATCGGCAATTTTATCTTTAAATTCAGGGGAAGCTTTATCTGTGAAGTTAATATTAGAAGAAATACTGCTAATATTAACTATTTGATTGAG
>CAMDGT010000038.1 GCA_945898025.1 Rickettsia typhi
ATCAAATAAAAAATAATATAAGAATTAAAATTGATTATTATCAAGAAGGTGAAATATCGATAAAAACAGGATTATCGGTTGATTTTCAAGATCTAACCAATTTTAATATTATTCAGGATTTTTTGAAAATTCCTCTCATGAATTACAAAGTAATATTTTTAATACATTGGCAGGCATTGATTTTGCTGAAGAAAGGAGTTAAAAGATTCAAAAAACCAATAGAATTAGTTAAGAAATTTACAAAATCTTATTTAAGAAATTAAATTTTAATCAATAAATGATAGAAAAATTATTGCCATTTTTTCAAGCTTTAGAAAATATAGAGTTTGGTACTATTGACATTGAATTGCCAGACGGTTCAAAGCGCTTTTTTAAAGCAAAAATTATTAATTCCGAAGCTAAGCTTATTAATTTAAAGAATAAATTGGTAAAAATTGATGCGATTAAAAATTTTGATGATTTTTTTAACCCGCAATCTCATCTTAAAATCAATGATTTATCAATGATTTCTCAATCCTTAATCAAAGGAGATATCGGCTTCGGTGAAAGTTATATGGAAGAAATGTGGGAAAGTGAAGATTTACCACAATTATTATTGTTTTTCGCTCTCAATAAACAGTCGTTGGAGAATTTTTTTCATGCCAATAAATTAAAAACATTTTTTTTGATTATTGAAAATTATTTTCGCAAAAATACTCGCAAAGGTAGTAAAAAAAATATATCAACTCATTATGATCTAGGTAATGATTTTTATAAATTGTGGCTTGATTCAACAATGACTTACTCTTCTGCTATATTTAATGATTATCAAGAGAGCTTAGAGCAAGCTCAGAAAAATAAATATAACAGAATATTATCAAAAATTGAAAAACCTTCTGAAATTTTAGAAATAGGTTGTGGTTGGGGTGGTTTTGCTAGCCTTGCAGTTCAAAAGGAACATGATATAACCTGCTTAACTTTGTCGCAAGAGCAGGTAAAATTTATTGATAATTTTATTAAGAAAGACCGTATAAAAGTAAAAATTCAAGATTATCGTGATGAAAAAAATTTATTTGATTATATAGTTTCAATTGAAATGTTTGAGGCGGTTGGTAAAGAATATTGGAATAATTATTTTCAAACAATTCATCGTTGTTTGAAAAAAGACGGCAAGGCAATTATACAAACCATTGTAATAGATGAAGAAGTTTATGATGATTATCAAAAAAGAGTCGATTTTATCCAGAAACATGTTTTTCCGGGGGGCTTTTTACCTTCAAAAACAATATTCAAAAAGTTTGCTAATGATAATAATTTGAATGTTATAGAAGAATTTAACTTTGGCTTAGATTATTATAAAACCATTGAAAATTGGCTCAATAATTTTAATGATAAATTATTGCAAATTAGTAATGATGGATTTTCTAAGGAATTTATTAAAAAATGGCAATTTTATTTAGCTTATTGCATGGCAGGCTTTGCTTCTGCTAGAATTTCGGTTATGCAATTTGAACTTTGTAAAAATTAATTAATTATTTTTATCTTACTTTCATTGAAAATACAAAAATCAGACCTAATTAAATTTAAGCAAAATCAACAAAAAATAGTTTGTTTAACCGCTTATAGTTTTCCAATTGCCAAGATAATTGATAATTTTTGTGAAATTATTCTAGTTGGAGACTCTCTGGGAATGACAATTTACGGGGCTTCAAACACTATCGAAGTTAGTCTTGAGACGATGATAAATCATTCTAAGGCGGTTGTTAAAGCGGTTAAGCATAGTTTTGTTGTTGTAGATTTGCCCTTTGGAACCTATGAAAATTCTCCACAACAAGCTCTTGAAACTGCGAAAAAAGTAATTTCCGAAACTGCTTGTGATGCTATTAAAATCGAAACACCAAGAAAACTAATTGCTACCGTTGATTTTCTTGTTAAAAATAATATACCCACAATCGCTCATATAGGCTTAATGCCTCAATCAATTGATAAAATTGGCTCCTATAAATATCAAGGAAAAGATAAGCAAACAGCAGATTTATTAATCGAAGATAGTATAATGATTGCTAATGCAGGGGCAATTGCTATAGTTATTGAGGCCGTTCCTGCAAGTCTTGCTTCAGAAATTACTAAAATAATCAAAATTCCCACTATTGGCATAGGAGCTTCTGCTGATTGTGATGGTCAAATATTGGTAATTGATGATTTATTAGGCTTGAATCAAGAATTTAAACCTCGTTTTGTTGAGAATTATTGCAATCTTGCCAGCATTATAGAGAATGCGGTTTCTAAATTTTCTTGTGATGTTAAAAATGGCAATTTCCCGCAATCAAAACATTTATTTCAATAGATTACAAAATGGCAGTTTATACCCGTTTAACTAAACAAGAAATCATCGATTTTTTAACTGATTATCAAATTGGGGAACTGGTTGATTTTACTGAAATTATTGACGGCATAGATAATAGCAATTTTATTATTACCGCTATAAAAAACAATGTTAAGCAAAAATATATTTTAACAATTTTTGAAAAAAGAATCAAAAACAAAGAATTGCCATATTTCATCAATTTAAAAGCACATCTAGCGAGCAAAAAAATTCCTTGCCCGCATCCAATTGCTAATTCAAAGGGCTGTTTAATCAATAAAATTAAAGATAAATCAGCAATTATTGTGTCATTTTTAGAAGGAAAAATGCTTAAAAGTAGTATTGATGGATATTATCGCAATATTAATATTAAGCATTGTCAAGAGTTGGGTGAGTTAATGGGTAAAATTCACAATGCTACCGCTAATTTTGCGGAATATCGTAAAAATGATTTATCGGTGCCTAATTTTAAAGATTTATTCACAAAAATAAATCAAAAAATAATACAAAATAACCTTACTAAGATAGTTGAAAAGCAAGATATCGCAATTAATAAAATGCAAAAAATTATTGATTTTTTAGAGGCTAATTGGCCAAAAAATGATGAATTGCAAGCTGGTGCAGTGCATTTAGATTTATTTCCTGATAATGTTTTTTTTAACAATCGCAAAAGATTGGTTGGGGTTATTGACTTTTATTTTGCTGCCAATGATATTCTGATATACGATCTTGCGATAGCAGTAAATGCATGGTGTTTCGATGTATTGAATTTTAATTATAATAAATTTTCTGCTCTAATAAATGGTTATCAAAAATATCGTTTAATTACCATTTCTGAAAAAAAAATATTTGGCATTATGAATTTAGCTGCTTCTACTCGTTTCTTATTAACAAGATTACATGATAAAATTAATGCAGATGAATTTTCTTTAGTTAAAATCAAGGATCCTCAAGAATATCTGTTTAAAGTAAATTTTTTTCATAATATCGTTGAGGAAAATATAAAATTGCTATAAGTTATAAATTTCTAATAGCAAATTAGAAATAGAATTATTAATAATTAAAATAAAACTTTTAAGTAACCAGCCCTTTTATGATAAACTATAGCTTAACAATTATAATTGTAACTTTTAATAGTTCTGAAATTATTAAGCAATCTCTAGAAAATATTGATTGCAATAAATATCCTGTGATTATAGTAGATAATGCCAGTTCAGATAACACGGTTTCGATTATTGAATCTAGCTTTCCTTCGTTAAAAATAATAAAAAATAATAAAAATATTGGCTATGGTAGAGCCAACAACATTGCTTTACGACAAGTTAAAACTGAATTTGCTCTATTGCTTAATGCTGATGCAACAATAGATGCTGAAAATATTGATAAAATTATTGGTTTAATGAAGGAAAATCAAGATATAGCAATTTCTAATCCATTATTATTTGCAAAAAAATATTTAGATAAAAATAATTCTGAAGAAATTCTGGTAACAAAAATTAATAAAAAAGTCCGCAAATATTATGAAAATGATAACTTTTATTTTAATCAATTTATAACTGGCGCTTCAATGTTCTTGAATATGAATGCAATGAAAAATATTGGTTTTTTTGATGAAGGATTCTTTTTATATTGCGAAGATAATGAGATTTGCAAAAGGGCAATAAAACATAATTATAAAACTGCGATAGTTAAAAATACTAAATTTTATCATATGTCAGGAGGTTCTTGTAAAATTAGCGAAAAAGAGAGAAGAATTGTCTATTGGCATAGGCTTGGTTGGTCTAAACTTTATTACACAGAAAAAGTTTGGGGTTTATTTGTTGCAAGATTAAAGGCAATTAGAATGATATTTAAATTTTCTTTTTTGTGTTTAAAATATTTCTTTAAAAATTATAAAATTCCTAATAATGAATATTGTGGATTGAAGGGTTCGGTTGGATATCTGGTTGGTTTAAAAGCATTTGATAAAAATGATAATCCTAGAGGATAGTGGTTGCAAAATAATTAAATATTAAAAAATGAAAAACCTAACAATTATAATTGTCACTTACAATAGCTCCAATATTATAGCTGATTGCATTAACAAAATTAATCATAATTTATATGATATTATAGTTGTTGATAATGCCAGTTCAGATAACACGGTTTCGATTATTGAATCTAGCTTTCCTTCGTTAAAAATAATAAAAAATAATAAAAATATTGGCTATGGCAGAGCCAACAACATTGCTTTACGGCAAGTTGAAACTGAGTTTGCAATGATTCTAAACCCTGATGCTTTTATATTTGAAGAAGAAATTAATTTCATTATATCATCTTTGCGAGATGCAAAAGAGATTGCTATTGGTGCCCCTTTATTATTAAATTCTTATCCGCCAAATGAATTAGATATATCTAAGCAAAATTCTATTGTTAAATCAAATTTAATTGAGGAAACCAATAAATATATGTCGGTAAAATATATCATTGGAGCAATATTATTTCTTAGAATGTCGGCATTTAAAAAAATCGGCTTTTTTGATGAAGATATCTTTCTATATTACGAAGATGATGAAATATGCTTTAGAGCTTTAAAAAGCGGTTATAAATTAGCGATATTCAATGCGGTTTTTGGTTTTCATCTAGGAGGCGGATCTTCTAGCCATAATTCAAGAGTTATTTATAAAAGATTTTGGCATCGAGCCTTGTCAAAGCTTTACTGGAAAGAAAAAAGCAAATCTAAGTTTGTGGCATTTAAATCGGCGATTAGATTATCCGTAAGCTTTCTTTTTAAGGCCATTTTTTATTCATTGATTTTTAAAAAATATGATGCAGTAAAAAATTTCGCTTCCTTTTGTGGTTCTTTTGCTTTTATATTAAGATTAAAAGCATTTGATAAAAATGATAATTCTAGAGCATAAAATATAATTTTTTTCTTATGATTGATATTCTAATTTTTGGTAAAAATGGCCAGGTTGGTTCGGCAATAATTGAAGAGTTGCAGAATCATTATCGTCAATATTTTTCTTTTCGGGCATATTCAAGCTTGGATATTGATTTTTCTAATCTTCAAGCTCTAGAAATATTTTTAGAAAAAATCAAAATTAAGCCAAAAATAATTATTAACTGTGTTGCTTATACTAATGTTGATAAGGCGGAAGAGCAAAAAGAATTGGCGGATTTAATCAATAATCAAGCATTGAAAATCATTAGTAATTATTGCCAAAAAAATCAAATTATGCTGGTTCATTATTCAACTGACTATGTTTTTAATGGCTCTGGCGATAAGCCTTTCAAGGAAGATGATGTTAAAAATTTACAACCAGTTAATCACTACGGTTTAACAAAGTTAAATGGTGAGTTTAGTGTTATTAATTCTGGTTGCGAGTACATTATTTTAAGAATTTCATGGATTTATTCATCAAGCCAGTTGCATAAAAATTTTTATAACACAATAAAAAAACTTGCTAGTGAAAAAAGTGAATTAAAAATTATTGATGATCAAGTTGGAAGCCCTACAAAAGCTAGCTTTGTAGCTTCCAATACATTAAAATTATTGAAAAAAATTTATCTAGAAGACAAGTTGACGAATTCTTATCTTAAGCAAATTTATCACTTAAATAATGGTAAATTTATTTCTTGGTATCAATTTGCCTGCAATATTATTGACGACTTAAAAAAACAAAATTATAATAATTTATTGTTAAAAAAGATAACTCCAATTAAAACTATAGATTATCAAACTGCTACTAAGAGACCTCTAAATTCAAGGCTTAGCAATGAAAAACTGCAGAAAATTATTAATATTTAATTATTATGTCTAAATTAAAAGAAAGCTATATTGCAGTATTTGCACATTTCGACAAAGATAATTTAATAGATGATTATGTTGTGGAATATTTACAAGAACTAAAAAAAGTGGCAGAAAAAATTATATTTGTTTCTGATTGCAATATTATAGATTCTGAATATTTAAAAATTAACGATCTTTGCGATAAGATAATTGCAAAAAGGCATGAAGAATACGATTTTGGTAGCTATAAAAGAGGAATAAATGAACTCTTGGACATTATTAATGATTATGATCATCTTATTATCGCAAATGACTCTTGCTATCTTTTTAGGTCTTTGATACCTGTTTTTCAGGAAATGGAATCAAGAGATGGAATTGACTTTTGGGGCTTGTCCCAAAATACCGATGGATATCCCGAGCATATTCAGAGTTATTTTGTGGTGTTTAATAAGAAAATTTTTTGTAATCAAGATTTTCTAAATTTCTTTGCCAATGTTAAAAAACTAGATTCTAAAAAATCTATTATTGAGGATTATGAAATTGGTTTGACTACAAAATTATTGGAATTGGGCTTTAAGAAGAGTAGTTTTATAGAGAAGGTATTTAAATCTAATCCCATGAATTATTATGTATTTTTTAATGAAATTATTAATGCTAATTTCCCATTAATAAAAATTAATATGATGAAAGAAATAGTTTTCTGTAAAAATTATTTTGATAATTTGTCAAAATTCATACAATTATTTTTTTTAAAAAAAATAATTAATAATGTTTTTAATTATGCTATTTTATATTATAATTATTTAAGCGATAATGATTTAAAAAAAATAAATCGCCACATATCGAGAATTGGTTTTGCAAAAATAAACGTAGATTTTTTAAACGCAAAATTGAAATCTATTTTAAGAATATTTATAAAGAATAATAAGTTGAGAATAAAAATATTTGGCATCCGTATCTTTAAGAAAAACAACATCGTAAATCAATAAATTAAGTGAAATGAAAGTCATAGAAACCGAAATTAAAGATCTAAAAATAGTAGAACTAGATATTTACAAAGATTATCGTGGTTTTTTTGTTGAAAGATATAATAGCAAGAGCTTTTTTAGTGCTGGCATCGAAGATGATTTCGTGCAAGATAATTTTTCTTGCTCTTTGCCAATGGTAATTCGTGGTTTGCATTTTCAAAATAACCCTTCGCAGGTTAAATTGGTTGGTTGTAGTAGAGGTAGAATATGGGATGTTGCGGTTGATATTCGTAAAAACTCACCTACTTTTGGTAAATATTTTGGTATTGAATTAAACGAAGAAAATGGCAAATTGCTATATATTCCCGCTGGTTTCGCTCACGGATTTTGTGTTCTTGGCGATAAGCCTGCCGATGTTAATTATAAAGTTAACAACTTTTTTTCTAAAGAAGGTGATGCGGGAATTGCCTATAATGATGAAGATATTGCTATTGAATGGCCAATTGATAGTAGTCAAGCGATAATTTCTCCTAAAGATCTCGCTTTGCCAAAATTAAAAGATATTTTTTTACAAAACTAAACTAACAAAATAACTTAATTGAAATTAAGTTTAAGAACATTATTTTGCCATTCTATTATTTTCTATTACTTTTACCCAATTAAACTCAATGAAAAAGCTGATTCTAATCGATGGTTATGGCTTTGTTTTTAGAGCCTACCATTCTTTGCCTGATATGATAAGGCATGACAAAACGCCAATTGGTGCGGTTTATGGATTTCTAAAAATGATGTTAAATATTTTAGAGAATATGAAAATGAGCCATTGTGCAGTTGTGCTTGATAGTGGCGGGAAAACCTTCCGCAACGATATGTATCAAGAATATAAGGCTAATCGCCCACCTTGTCCAGAAAATTTAATTCCACAATTTCAAATCATTCGTGAAGCCATAGAATCTTTGAATCTAGCAACTCTACAAAAACAGGGCTTTGAAGCAGATGATATTATTGCTACTATTGCTAGAAATGCTGAAAAAGAAGGGTTTGAGGTTGTGATAGTTTCTTCCGATAAAGATTTAATGCAGTTGATTGATGGAAATATTTTGATGTTTGACCCAATTAAAGCTAAAATTATTGGCAAAAATGAAGTTATTGAAAAATTTGGGGTTGAGCCTAGGCAAATTATTGATTTCTTATCTCTACTAGGAGATGCTTCGGATAATATTCCCGGAGTCAAGGGTATAGGTAATAAAACCGCCTGCGAATTGCTAAAAGAATTTGATAATTTAGAGAATTTATTAGAGAATTATCAAGAGATAAAATCGGATAGAAAAAGAGAGCTTATAAAATCTGGCTTTGAAAGTGCTA
>CAMDGT010000039.1 GCA_945898025.1 Rickettsia typhi
TATTCATAAAACTAGTAAAGATGTGCATTCCACTCATCATATTCTGCACCATTACTCTAGCGATGATAAGCGGTTCTGGCTCAAACAGAATTGGCAAAATCGCCTTTAAAACCATCATTTATTTTGAAATTGTAACCACAATAGCAATGATAATAGGAGCTTTAGTGGCTATATATTTAAAACCTGGGGCAGGAATAAATGCTAATCTTGCAGAAATAGATAAATCATTAATTGGAGCTGACAAAATTGTTAAAACTAACTTTGAAGATTTTATCTTAAATATAGTTCCAAACAGCTTTTTTGAAGCATTTACTAAAAGCGAAATATTACCAATTTTATTTGTTTCAATAATATTCGGCATCGCCTTATCGCAAATCAAAGAAAGGTGCAAAATCATTATTGATGGAATTCATCAATTATCAGAAGTAACCTTTAAAATCATTGCCTTAATAATGAAATTAGCACCAATAGGTGCATTTGGAGCAATGAGCTATACAGTTGCAAAATTTGGACCAGAATCACTATTATCATTAACTAAACTATTGGCTTGTTTATACATAACATCTTTTTTATTTGTGATAATTATATTTGGAATTATTCTAAAACTCTGCGGTTCCAGTATTTTCAAATTAATTAGCCATATTAAAGAGGAAATATTCATTACCTTTGGTACCGCATCTTCAGAACCAGCATTACCAAGCTTAATGAAAAAGATGGAAAAATTTGGTTGCTCAAAAGCAATAGCTAATTTTGTGATTCCTGCGGGCTATTCATTGAATTTAGATGGCACCTGCATTTCATTTACAATGATTATAATTTTCATTGCACAAGCTTTTAATATTCAACTCTCAAATTGGCAAATTATTGAAATTATGTTGATCTTGTTAGTTAGCTCAAAAGGAGCAACTGCAATTGTTGGCAGTGCATTTATAACCCTTGCTACTACTTTATCGATGGTGGATACGGTTCCAGTTGCGGGGCTAGTGTTAATTCTTGGAATTGATAGATTTATGGCAGAAGCAAGATCGGTAACTAATCTAATTGGCAATGCTACCGCATCAATCGTAATTTCAAAGCTTGAAAATAATTTTAATCAGCAAACAAGAGAAATAGAAGAATAGTTTAGTTAATTTTTTTCAGAATTATCATTTTTTTCTTTATCATCAAATAATATTCTACCAGCAGAGCCTTCAAGATCTTCAAATTGCTTATTTTTGACACTCCATAAAAATGCTATCAAGCCAATTATAGCAAGAAGCAAGGTAATTGGAATTAATATAACTAAAGAAAACATAAAATCTTAATGAGTAAGAGGCTTTAATTTCGCCCCTCCAATAATATGAACATGAAAATGTTCAACTGTTTGGTCTGCATCTTTTCCATTATTGGTTATAATTCTAAAACCAGCAGGAGAGTTTAAATTGGCTATTTCAGATAGTTTATTAAAAAAATAAGCAATATTTTCTGAAGTAGCCAAAGTAATAAAATCGGTGAAATTTCGACATTCTAATTTTGGAACAACTAAAATGTGGACTGGGGAAATCGGAGCAATATCGTTAAATGCAATAATTTGATTATCTTCATAAACTTTATTGCAGTTAACTTCCCCTCTAATAATTTTTGCAAAAATATTATTAGGATTATAAAGCATAAATACTCCTAATGCTGTTCAGAAGCCTGATAAACTTTTATCATTTTATCAGGATTCTTTACTTCTCCGTTAAAATTTTGATCGCCTTTTTTAATTTTATCAACAATTTCCATTCCAGAAATCACTCTTCCCCATACTGTATATTGACGATCTAGGAATCTTGAATCTTTTGTAACAATAAAAAACTGACTATTTGCACTATCGGGGCTTGCTGCTCTAGCCATAGAAAGAGTTCCTTTAATATGAGGTTCATCAGAAAATTCTGCTTTTAAATTTGGCAATTTACTACCACCCATACCGGTTCCGGTAGGGTCTCCAGTTTGAGCCATAAAACCATCTATAACACGATGAAAAACAATGCCATCGTAAAACTTTTGCTTAACAAGAGTTTTTATTCTTTCAACATGCTTAGGGGCTACTTTTGGTAATAATTCTATTAATACATTGCCTTCTTTAAGTTCGATAACGATTGCATTTTGCGGGTCCAAACCAGCGGGAAGATTAACGGGCTTTGAAATAGCTTCGGAGGTCATAGTAAAAAAGTTAATGATTAGAATATTTACAATAATTTTTGTGATATTTTTTTTAAAATTTAGCAATTTTAACATATTTATTTTTTTAAAATTAATAAAAATCCCAGCTAAATTTCTTTTGCAAGAACCTAACTGGAAGAAAATATACCTAACTAGGCTTGAGTAGATTTTTTTTGTTTTACAATTTCAATTTCAGATAAACGATTAGTCGCAATTAGTTTTTTCTTAATTTTAACTCTTATTTTTTTAGCAATATCACTTAGTTTATTAAAACGAAAATTCACAAGAAAGCTATCAATATTACCATATTTGTTAATGGTTCTGAGAGTAGAAGTTGCAACTTTAATCTTTAAGTTAGAACCAAGGGCTTCACTAAAGAAGCCAATAGTTTTAAGATTAGGCAAAAAACGACGGCGAGTTTTGCGGTTAGAGTGGGAAACTTTGTTCCCACTCATTGGTTTTACTGAAAGCAGTTCGCAGATACGAGACATTTTATATAGGTTTATGGTTTATTTTGGGGCTACGTCAATGTCTGTACCGCCTTCAATATTTGTTTGATTTGTACAATCTAGGCCAGTAGTTCCAGTAATCGCACTGATGATTTTAGGTGCACCAAAAATTGCAGAGATACCAAGTACAAGAGCTATTAATAAACCCCAGTTTAGTTTACCGGTAAAGAAACCAACACCAGCAGCAACAATTGCAAAGGCACAAAAGGTTTTACCAACATTGCCAGTAACAATTTTATAGACATTACACAACACTCTTGCCATTGGGTTATCATCAACATCTGTAGCAGTAACAGTATTCGCAGCCGCAGCCTCAGCCTTAGCCTTCTCCGCATCCCCAGCCGCATCCGCAAATGCAGAAGATTGAATAACGACTAGGCTCAAAAAGCAGAGAGCTAATAATTTAGCGAAGTTTTTTACAATTTTTTTCATAGATACTTAAAGTTAAGTTGAATTTATATTATTTAATTATTGTTAAATTGAATAGTTTATATTACTAACAAAATCTTAAAAAGAAATTTAATAGCTTTATTTTATTTGTCAAATAAAATAAAATCAGCAAATCTTAATAAAATTTTAACTTTAAAAACAAGAATTATGAACAAAATATTATTCATTATTACTGGGAGCATTGCTTGCTATAAAGCAGTTGAGGCTATCAGATTATTAAAAAAACAAAACTATCACATAACCCCTATTTTAACTAAGGGAGGGGCAGAATTTATCACCCCTCTACTATTAACCGCAATTAGTGGCAATGAAACATTAAGCGATTTATTTTGTGCCAGCCAAGAAGCAAAAATTAACCATATTGAATTATCTAGATCTAGCGACTTAATCGTTGTAGCTCCCGCCAGCGCAGATTTTATTGCTAAAATTGCCAATGGATATGCAGATGATTTAGCTTCTACCGCTATTATCGCCTCTAATAAAAGGCTAGTTATTGCTCCAGCAATGAATGAAAAAATGTGGACCAGTGCTAGTAACCGCGAAAATATTGAAAAATTAAGAGCCAGAGGGGTTATTATAATTGAGCCAGAAATTGACATCCTCGCCTGTGGAGAAATAGGAGTTGGCAAAATGGCAAATATCAATCTTTTAATTGAAAAAATCAATAATATATTTTCTAATCAAAGAAGATTAGAAGGTAAAAAAATTATTATTTCTGGTGGGGCAACATTTGAGGCAATTGATTCAGTAAGATTTATTGGTAATTTTTCTTCGGGAATGCAAGCTATAGCTATTGCCGAAGAGCTTTATTTATGTGGTGCGGAAGTGATATTTGTTGCTAGCAACATTTCTAAACCTATTAATTTACCATCCTCACAAATAATTAGAGTAAAAAATAGCCAACAAATGCATCAAGCAATTTTAGAAAACTTATTGAGATCCTTTGCTTTTGTATCTTGCGCGGCAGTTTGTGATTTTAAAATTAAAACCTTTAGCAAGCATAAAATCAAGAAGAATGAGCAACAAAATTTAACATTAGAATTGGAGCAAAATATTGATATATTACAAAATATTGCCAACAATAAACTAAGACCTAGCCTAGTTATTGGCTTTGCCGCCGAAGATGCGGATATTGATGCGACAACCAGAGAAAATATGGCAAGACAAAAGCTTGAAAAAAAGAACTGCGATATAATGGTCGCCAACAGCTTGCAAAATGGAGCGGTATTTGGCAATGAATTTACCGAGGCACTTATTGTTGATAGGAAATCTTCCAATAATTTAGGCATTATCACTAAAAAGTTTTTAGCTAAAAAAATAGTAGAGTTAATTATTTCAAAGATCTAATTAATTTTAACACATAAAGCTATAATATTTGCCAGTTCATTAATTAAGAAATTGTCTATATTTCAAAGCTCAATCTATAATAAACGGCATATTTATTGTTATTATTTTCTAATTTAGATGCTGTTAAAGTTTTTGCAAAACTCAATTGACTATTAAACTGTAATTTATCAAATTTTTTAACAATAATTTTTGGCTTAGAATTCAATGTTAAGCCAATGCTACTAAGCCTTCCAGATCGATAATCAATATTTCTTATCGCCCCATAATCGTAAAATATTCCTAATTCAAGATTTTTATAAAATTCTTCATTTTTTAAATCACTCAGATTAATTGTTAAATCATTTCTAAGAACATAGCCAACATCCCCGCTAATTGATGAATTGTTAAAACCTCTCACTGAAGAAACTCCACCTATGAAGATTTTATCGGCACCAGCTATTTTTCTTTTTACAAATTGACCATTAAATGCCAAATTATAATTTAACTTCAAATCGCTATTTAAGATGGAATCTTTGTTTGCTAGGCTTGATAAGATTTTACTAAAGTTAATTTTTTGTTGATAATCGCTATATATTTCAAATAAATCAAAATCTTTATGCTTTTTGTTTAAATTATAATATTTATTATCTCCTGTAGCCTCAATGCCACTAAATGATCTTATAAATGTTGGCTTGATAAACAATTCACCTTCTTTAAATTTTATAATTTGCGATAAGCCAAGCGATATAAAACTTGAATTAAAGCTATTATTTTGATTGATTTGATGATTTGTTTTGTTGTTGATTTCTCTTAATCTAATTGAGCTTCTTAACATCAGGCGATAATCATTTTTATTAAATAAATTATTTCTCAGTGAGATTTTATGACTAACAACAGAGCCATTTTCTAGCCCTTTATTGTTTTGATATTGATATTCTTGCTTTTGAAAAGAGTATCCTAATTGATAATTATCAATTGGAACAGTAAAATTAACTGCCGAAACCAGATTATATTTATCTTTAATAGAAAAATTGCTTATATAGGGCAAGAATTTTGATTGAAATAAAGCGGTTTGATTAATTGTAGAATTAAAATTAAAACTATCGTTAATTTTAAATAAATTATTAACCCTTAGACCTGCATTTATTCTGTTTTTATCAAAAATTAAATTACCAAAATTATCATAATTTAATGAAATTTTAGGATAATTGTTGGTATGATTCTTAACGACAACAATTGAATGATCATCGTCACTGCCAACAACAACTTCATAACTCGCTTTATTAGAAGGCAGAGAATTAAAGTTTTTTATTCCCATTTCAATTTGTTGCAAATTAAACTCGCTATCCTTTTTTAAATAACCAAAAGCAAGTGCCAATTTAATCTTTGCTGTATCGCTATTATCAACAATGTTGTTGGTAATTAATTTTATTGACTCTATATAATGTTTATTGGTTTCTATTATTAAAATTTTCTTTTCTAATAATAGAAAATTAAATTTAGGATAAGATTTAGTTAAGCCTTTATTATTAAGCTCTCTTTGAATATATGATTTTAATAATTGAGCATCAAATTTAGTAAAACAATCTTTAGTAAATTTTTTATTAATCTCTAATTTTTGATTATTGGTAATTATTGCAATATTATCAAATTTTATTTGATTGATAATATTACATTTTTTTTTAGCAAGAAAATCTTCTTCTTTTAACGGCAGAGCTTTGTCTTTGATTTTTTTTTCAACATCTTCTAAAAATTCTCTATCAACCTCCAGCTTATCATCTAATTGCTTTTGATTTTGAATAATTTGATTAGAATCTTCTGCTCTTAAATTGAGAGATAAAAATAAGAAAGCAATAAATAAAAGGAGAGTTAAAAAATTTTTTGCCATTATTTTAAATTAATAATATTATTTTTTTAAGCATAAACTAAAGCATACTCAATAAATAACATTAAAAATTAAAATAAGATTATCAATCAATTAAGTATAATTCTAATCAATTTTATCATTATTAATGGCACTTATCACCGATTGATTATTTGTTGGCACTTCTAATATTTGACTTGGAGCTTTTCTAATTTCAATACCTGCGATTAAATCTTTGATTTCATCGCCACTAAGAGTTTCGTATTCAAGTAAAGCTTTGGCAAGAGTTTCAATATCAACTCTTTTTTCATTGATAATTTTTTTTGCTTTACTAAGGGCTTCATCGACTATTCTTTTAATTTCATCATCAATAATTTGCATAGTATTATCAGAAAATTTTTGAGAAGTTACTCCGTATTTTGATTCTGCATCTTGAGTATAATCAATAGAGCCAAGCTTATCACTTAAACCCCATCTAGTAACCATGCTTCTTGCCATTTGAGTAGCTTGCTCAATGTCAGAAGATGCCCCTGTAGTAACTTTATCGTAACCAAATATTATTTCTTCAGATGCTCTACCGCCCATTGCTACCACTAAATCGTCAAGTAATTTTGCCCTAGTGACTGAGAATCTATCTTTTTCTGGAAGCCTCATCACCAAACCAAGAGCTCTGCCTCTAGGAATTATTGTTGCTTTGTGTATTGGGTCAGAATTAGGAGAATTAATTGCGGTAATAGCATGACCAGCCTCATGATATGCAGTAAGCTCTTTTTCTTCTTTTTGCATTATCATACTTCTTCGCTCTGGCCCCATCATTATTTTATCTTTAGCATCTTCGAGATTTTGCATTGACACCAACTTTCCGCCAGTTCTTGCCGCCATCAAAGCACCTTCATTAATTAAATTAGCAAGATCTGCCCCTGCAAAACCTGGGGTTCCCTTGGCAAGAGTTCTAATATTTACATCGGAATCAGTAATAATTTTTTTAATATGAACTGCTATAATTTGCTCTCTACCAGAAATATCAGGATTAGGAACATTAATTTGACGATCAAACCTACCCGGTCTTAGCAATGCTCTATCTAAAACATCTGGCCTATTAGTAGCAGCAATAACAATAACTCCTTCATTATCGGAAAAACCATCCATTTCAACTAATAATTGATTTAAGGTTTGTTCTCTTTCATCGTTCCCGCCACCAACACCGCTACCACGATGCCTACCAACTGCATCAATTTCATCAATAAATAAAATGCAGGGAGCAGATTTTTTTGCTTGCTCAAACATATCGCGGACTCTACTTGCACCAATACCAACAAACATTTCAACAAAATCAGAACCAGAGATTGAAAAAAATGGCACACTTGCCTCACCAGCAATTGCTCTCGCAAGCAATGTTTTACCAGTTCCTGGGGCGCCTATTAATATACAGCCTCTAGGAATTTTTGCTCCTAATTCAGTATATTTTTTTGGTTCTTTTAAAAAATCAACGATTTCCGAGAGCTCTTGCTTTGCTTCATCGATTCCAGCAACATCAGCAAAAGTCACTTTATGCTTATTTTCTTGCAATAGCTTGGCTCTTGATTTGCCAAAACCCAAGGCCTTGTTGCTATTTGCCGACAAGCCCTTAGCAAACATTACCCAAAGCACAACCATGATAATCAATGGCAACCAACCTAAAAGACCGCCAATTATTTTTTCTGATTTACTAACTAGAGGCTGAACTTCGATTACTATTTGATTTTCTTGTAATTTATCGATTAAGTCTGGATAATTAGGAAGATTGGTAAAAAATTCACTACCATCTTTTAATTTACCAATTAATTCCGAACCCTTTATTTCAACACTTCCAACTTCTTTTGTTTCAACTTTGGTTATGAATTCACTAAATGTAATTTTTTTACCTTTTCCTTCTTGATTAAAAACAGCAAGAAGAAGCATTGGAAGTAAAATTGCTGCCCATATAAGAAGATTTTTACGATTATTTTTCATTTTTTAAAACTCAATTTTTAATAGTTTTTAAGATATAAGTATAATATTATTTCTTTTCAAGAACTAAATTTAAAATATTTAGATAGATATACTTATTGATTAAAC
>CAMDGT010000040.1 GCA_945898025.1 Rickettsia typhi
CGAAGAAGCCTTAAATAAGCTATTTCAAAACATCGAAGAGAACGATAAAAATTCAAAATTAGATATTGAATATTCTGATGGAATTATCAAAATTATGATCGATGAATCTAAACAAACTTTTGTGATTAATCGCCACAGTGCCTCGCAAAAAATATGGTATTCTTCTCCATTCTCTGGAGTGGCTTATTTTTCATTCAATCAAACCAATAATCAATGGCTTGATGCTAAAAATAGAGAGCTAATCTCAACTACCATCAATGAATTAAATAATTATTTCTAGATTATGACCAAAAAAATATTACTAATAAATGGCGATGGAATAGGCGCAGAAGTTGTTTCACAAGCAAAAAAAATTATTGATTTTTTTAATAAAAATTCTGACAAAAAATTTGAATGCGAATATGCAATGCTAGGCGGAGTCGCATTTGACAATTATCAAACTCCATTTCCACAACAAACTATTGATTTATCAAAAGAGTCGGATGCAATATTGCTTGGGGCAGTAGGTGGCCCTAAATGGGAATCGCTTCCCTATCAACAAAGACCAGAAAGAGGTTTATTAGGCATAAGAAAAGAGCTAGAATTATTTGCCAATCTAAGACCAGCAAAAGTTTTTTCTGCATTGGTTGAAAGCTCAACCTTAAAAAGAGAAATCATTGAAGGGCTTGATATTATGATTGTTAGAGAACTAACGGGAGACATCTATTTTGGCGAACCTAGAGGAGTTTCAGTTTTAGAAGATGGCTCAAAACAAGGCATCAACACTATGACCTACAACTCAAAAGAAGTTTCAAGAATTGCAAAAGTTGCTCTTGATTTAGCGATGGCAAGAAATAAAAAATTATGCTCTGTTGATAAAGCAAATGTGCTAGAAACTACAGAAATGTGGAGAGAGGTTGTAACTGAAATAACTAAAGAATACTATCCAGAAATAGCTTTAAGCCATATGTATGTTGACAATGCGGCGATGCAATTAGTGAGGAACCCTCATCAATTTGATGTCGTAGTAACTGGAAATATTTTTGGCGATATTTTATCCGATATCGCTTCAATGCTTACAGGTTCCTTAGGCATGCTACCTTCTGCTTCATTAGGGGCAAAATTAGCAAATAATAAACAATTCGCTTTATATGAACCCGTTCACGGTTCTGCGCCAGATATTGCAGGCAAAAATATTGCCAATCCAATCGCCACAATCTTAAGTCTAGCGATGATGTTCCGCTATTCCTTTAATTATCATCAAGAAGCAAATATTATTGAAACTGCAATTGAAAATGTGCTTAATAAAAATCTCCGCACCGCAGATATTGCAAATAAAGGTCAAGCAGTAATTGGATGCGAAGAAATGGGAGAAGCCATCATCAATAACATTCAAAAAATTTATCAATAATTTCATGATCTTTCGCCAATATCTAAAATTAATAATATTTTTTACTATTATAAGTTTTAGCCATAAAACTATTGCCAGCACAGAGAATGAAACATATGAAATAAGAAAATCTTGCTTAAAAGCTGGTGGTAGTTGGCGACAATTCAATAATAGCTGTGCTAATAATTGTAATGAAAATAAATTCAATATTTGTAGCCAAATATTAATTTTTGCTTGCGATTGCGGAATTGATAGTTGCTGGAATCAATCTAAATGCATAAAGAACACTGAATATAATCAGCTATTAACAGCGGAACCAAAAAAAGAACCCAATAAACTAGAAAAAAAGGAGATAGAAAAAAACAAGCAAGATGGGGTGTATGCAAGAAAAAAAATAATGTTTAAAGTTATAGATCAATCTCTTGCAAGAGCACAATCAATTAAAGAAAATAGCCAAACAACAGATAACGTAACCCCTCCTAAAAACAACACCAACAACTCAGCAAATACCGAAAATAGTGATTTTAATATTTTTAATGATTCTAAAAATAATAATAAAACTATAAATGTTGGCAATAATTTAAAAGATATTTATAGAAAAATTGGCATTATCGACGATAAAATAACAGAACCAATAAATAAAAAAGAAGAATCAAGTATCACCGACTCAGTTAGCTCAATATTTGACGATAAAGAAACACCTAAAAAAGAATCAAAAACTGATGAAAATAAAACAGCAGAAAATAGCTCAAAAGAAGAAGTCGAAAAATTATCTGGTCTATTACATTTTCTCTCTATTGACAAAGATAAAAATAAAGATAAAAACAAGCTAGAAATACCTCCGCCACCTTTATTTAACGAAGAAAAAAAGAATCCAGAAAATAAAAATAACGAAAGCAATATTGTTAAAAAAAGCGACGATAAAACAAATAAAACTAGCGGGGTTAAATAATTTATTACGAATTTTATTCTGGATCTAGCATAATTAAGGCTTTGCATCAATAATCTTTAAGTCAGAAATTAATGAATAAATTTAATAATATAGGCGAGATTATAGCTTTCCAAAAGCAATTTAATCGCAAAGATGCTTTTAATTGGCGAGAAAAAGATAATAAAATTTGGCATCAATTATCTAATCAAGATTTCTTTAATTATATTTTTTATTTTGCAGCCGGACTCAGAGAAATAGGGCTTAATCAAGAAGAAAAAACCAAAGTTGCCATTTTTGCTTATCAAAGCCCTATTTGGCTAATAGCAGATTTTGGCTCAATAATCGCAGGAGCAATATCGATACCGATTTTTAATAATATTTCTAGTGAGAATTTCAACTACCAAATCAATGATTGCAAACCTTCTTACCTGTTTATTGATAACATTGAGTTATTAAACAATCAAGAATTTAACTTTGATAATTTTAAGAAAATAGTCATCTACCAATCTTGGAATAACGAAAATATAGAATCTGATTTTATTGCAAAATATGATAATAAGAAACCTCATTTTGATAAGATTATTTTTTTCAAAGATCTACTTATTCAGGGCAAGAAATCAATAGAACAAAAGAAATACATTTGGCAATCTCTAATCAATCAATTATCAATTAAAGACCTCGCAACCATAATTTACACTTCTGGAACTACTGGAAACCCTAAAGGAGTTATGATTTCTCATGAAAATTTATTAACTCAAATTGCTGATACAGCAACATTTTTTAAACTTACCGAGCAAGATAAAGTCTTGTCTTTCCTGCCTCTAGCTCATATTTTTGAAAGAATGGTAATGACTTTTTATCTGACTCAAAATATAAAAATTTATTTTGCTGAAGATATAAAAAATATCCCCGAAATTTTAAAAGAGATTAAGCCAACCCTAATGACAACAGTTCCTAGAATGTTAGAGAAGGTTTATAATAAAATAAAAGCTAGCCATGAAAGCAAGAATCTTTTTGCAAAAATTCTGATAAAAACAAGCCTAAAAATTGCCAATAAATCATTCTACAGTAAGTCTTTTCTTAACCTCTTTCTACTAAAAATTTTTGATATTTTAGTTTATAGAAAATTTCGCAATGCACTAGGCTCTAATATGAGAATGATAATTTGTGGTGGAGCACCTTTAAATGAAAGAATAGAAAATTTCTATTGGCAAATAGGAATAAAAATTTTCTGCGGATATGGCTTAACAGAATCTTCACCCGTTATATCAACAAATTGTCCAGCATTTTATAAATTAGGCACAGTGGGCAAAAAATACGATTCCGTTACTATAAAAATAAATCAAGACAAAGAGTTGTTGGTTTGTGGAAATAGCACAACTAATGGCTATTACAATAATCCGGAAGCAACTAATAAACTTTTTGCAGAAACTAATTGGTTAAAAACTGGAGATCTTGCTGAAATTGATTCGCAAGGCTTTGTAAAAATAATTGGCAGAAAAAAGGATATCTTTAAAAGCTCAAACGGTAAATTTATTCATCCCGCATTACTGGAGCAAAAATTATTAGAAAAAATTAACTTTATCAGCGATGTCTTGATAATTGCCGATAATAGAAGCTTTGTTAGTGCCTTACTTTTTGTTGATGATATTGCAATTGGCAATTTGCAAAAACAAATATCTCCCAATTCATCAATTGCCGATTTTATTAATTCTCAACTATTATTAGAGATAATTAACAATAAAATTAAGCAAATCAATCAAGAGCTCGACCACTGGGAAAATATCAGAAAATTTATTGTAATTAATTCTCAACTTTCAATTGAGAAAGGCGAAATTACACCTTCCATGAAAATAAAAAGAAAAATAATTGAACAAAAATATCAACAAGAAATAGATAATTTATATCAAGAATAAATTGGTAGATAAAACATCAACTAGCCATTATATCATTTTTATATAAAAATTTGTTATTGCTTCTAGCCATTGCAATTCCTCGTTATTTAACCCATCAGATATATTTGCTAAAATTAATTGATGATAATTAGCCAGCCACTTTTTTTCTGGGTAGGTTAGCATTTTGAAATCAAGTAAATTGTAGTCAATTGGTGCCATTGTTAAGGTGCGAAATTGCAAGAAATTTTGATTACAACTTTCCACCAACATAAGATTCTCAATTCTTATTCCATAATTATTAGCTAAATAAAAACCCGGTTCGTTAGAAATAATTAAACCCTCTACCAGCGGTTGCCCGCTATAACGACTTATTGATGCTGGAGCTTCGTGAACACCTAAAAAACTACCAACACCATGACCAGTGCCATGATCATAATCTTTGCCATCAAGCCATAAGTTATATCGAGCAATGCCATCAAGCTGGGCTGGGCTATGATTAATCGGAAACCTTGCTCTTGCAAGATTAATATGACCTTTAGCAACTCTTGTAAAATTGTTAATCATATCTTCGCTTGCTTGACCAACCAAAATGGTTCTAGTAATATCAGTGGTTGCCATCATATCATCACTAAAATATTGACCACCAGAATCAATTAAAAAAAGAGATGAAGGCTTTATTTGCAGATTTGTTTTTTGATTTGCACGATAATGAACAATTGCACCATTGCCCGCAAAGCCAGAAATAGTAGCAAAACTTAATGATTTAAAATATGGAGATTGAGAACGAAATTCTAGCAATTTTGCTTCCACTGTCAATTCATCAACATATTGATTGTTTTGCCACATTTTTTCAAACCAAAATAAAAATTTGGTTACTGCGATACCGTCAATATTGTGCGCCATTAATGACCCGTTAATTTCAGCTTTATTTTTTATATTTTTAATCTTTTCAATCACATTTCCAGCTTCTAACAATGAAGAAAGTTTAGAAAATATTGATTTGATTTTTTGATATAAATTATAATTGAGAGTGGATCCATCAACAGCAAGGCTTAAATCTAAAGAATTAATTTTTCTAAAAATATTTTCTATATTGCTAAAGCTTGATATTTCTAAGTTTCCCGCATCTTCACAATTAAAATTAATTGCATTCATTATTGCTTCTTGACGAGAATCTTCAATTAGCAAAATCACTTTTCCATCTGCAAATAATATTGCAAAACACAGCAAAATTGGTGTAAATTCAAGGTCGGAAGCGCGAATATTAAGTAACCAACATAAGTTTTCGGGCTTGGTAATTAATAAGGCAGAAGCATTAATTTGCGACATTATTCTCGTTCTTTTACTTGGGGAACTCTCTCCGCTTGCATTAATTAAACAATGATAAGGACTTGAAGCTGGTGCCTTGGGGCGATTATGCCACGAATCTTCTACTAAATTATTATCAAAAATAACTAATTTAAAATTATTATTATCAGCAATTTTCTGCAATTTTTGTTGATTAACAATATTGATATGATCGCCGTTAAGAGCTAGAGATTGCTGGCTCTTAAGATTTTTAACAACAAAATCAAAAATATTTTGGTGGGCAATGTTAAAAATTTCAAAATAATCTTTATTTAGCTCCTGTTGAGCTTGCAATATATAACGACCATCAGTAAATAAAAAACTTTTATGTGCAGTAACAATTAAGTAAGCATTAGAACCCGTAAAGCCCGTTAAATATTCAATAAACTTATCGCTTTCTGACAGGTATTCGCAAAAAAATTTATCATTATTTACAAGCAGAAAGTAATCAAGCTCAAGCTCTTTCATCTTTAGTTGCAATTGCTGAATTTTACTGTTATTTTTTATCATTTTAATCAATTATTTTTTTTAATTCTTCGCCAATAATCGCAGAATAATAATCGGCTCCTGCATTATTAAGATGCAATCTATCGGCAAAATATCTTACTTCAATTGTAGAAATAAAATCAAATGGAATTATAGTATCAGGATTATTTTTTTTAAAAATCTGAAGAGCCTTACTAATTGGTGAAACTAATGACGATGACCGGCATGCGACAGGATTAAAAATTATAATTAATTTTTTATCATATTTTTTAACCATCTTATGAAGAATATTTAAATTTTTATAAAGCTCCCTAGCTAGTTTTATTGAATCCTGCTGATTATTTGTAATCATCGAACCACAAAAATTATCAGGAATATCTTTATCTGCTGTAAAAGCACTATTTATAACCGGCAACCATCCACCTTCTTCCACAATATAATCGGATAATTTAAAAATATTGCCATTAATTTCTGGTTGAGAAAAATTTAAAAAAACATTTTTTTGATTTTGCAAATAACGCTTAGAAAATGGATAATAAGCAGATTCTAAAACGTTTTTACGAAAATATAATGAGGGAAGCCAATTGACAAAAGACCATTTTGATTGATATAAATCAGCAAAACCATTGGTAGAAGAGCCAAATTTATTTTTAATTAAAGAATCTAATCCATAAGGAGTGGTATAAAATATTAAATATTCAAGATCTTGATAATGTTTTAAATAAAGTTCTGTCATTGCAAAATAGCCTTCCCAACCAATTTCAGCAGTTGTTGCAAGATTTATAATTTTGCTTTGAGGTAAATATTGATTGATAATTTTTGGCTTTATTGAGTGTAAAGCAGAACAATCGCCAACTATTGCTATATCTGGTCTCTTGTCAAAAAAAAGATAATTTTTAGCAGAAATTAATTCCTTAGAAACCGATTCTTTTTTAAAAAAACCAATATTTAACAAGTTCTCACTAGCAATTTTTCTGTTTAAATGATTATTTCTAAAAATTAAAAATATCAACAATTCAATAATTATAAATATCGCTAGAGCTATTATTGGGGCAGTAAATTTTTTAAGATATTTTTTTTTCATCAATCAAAATTGAAAATAAATAAATTCATAACTACCGCGAGATGCGAAAAACAAGGTTCCATAAATCATTATTAAGTAAATAAAAATCTTGTTAACGAACTTTATTTTAGGATATAAATCAACAAATTCGCGGTTTCTTTTATAGCCAATAATATCGGTTACTATTATCGGCAAGCTATATATCAATAAACCGTAAATAAGAATTTTTAGAGGCTCGCTCATCAGGTAATTTGATTTTACAATATCAGCTATTGCAAAGATTGATTCCATAGATTTAGAGAAATCAACAAAACTTTTACTACAAAAGATCAGCATTCCAAATGCAATTTGCCAAAACCCGATAAATATTGCTATTATCAGCCCTAATTTATTGCCAAAAATTTTGATAATAATTTTATCAAGCGGTATAAAGCGATAAAATATTATCATTAAACCGCAATAAAAACCATATAAAATAAATGAAAAACCTGCTCCGTGCCATACTCCAAACAAAAGCATTGTAAAAATTACTGCGAATAAATTAACCATTTTATTTCTACGATTACCACAAATAGGCAAATAAACATAATCTCTTATCCAGCTAGAAAGAGAGATGTTCCATCTTTTAAAAAAATCACTAGCATTAGTTGCAAAATAAGGAGTTAAAAAATTCCTACCCAATCTAATTGAAAAGAGTTTGGCAACTCCTCTTGCAATGTCGCAATAGGCACTGAAATCGCAATATATTTGATAAGAGAATGCAATGGCAAGAATTAAGCCAACTCCTGCATGATTGATATTTTCTTTGCATCTATCTACTAAATGACCAAGATTATCGGCGAATACAAGTTTTTTGAACAAACCCCAGCTAATCAAGAAAATTGCCATTTCAATATTGCGGTAGCTAGGTCTTTTTCTTAATTTAGTAAGTTGTGGCAATAATTCATGAGCTCTCATAATTGGTCCCGCTACTAACTTAGGGAAGAAAGCAATGAAAGTTAAATAATCAAGAAAATTTTTAGTAGGTTTAAATTGTTTTCGATATATATCTATAATGTAGCTAAGGCTTTCAAAGGTATAAAATGAAATTGCCACTGGCAAGGGAAGATAATGCTTTAAGAAGGTTAAATCAATAAATAAGCCATCTTCTATTAAGCCAATTAACCAATCCCAATATTTAAAGAAAGCTAGTAGAGAGATATTAAAAACAATACTGGTGATTAAGATTATTTTTCTTTTTCGATTAATTGCTAAAACATCGCCTTCTTGCTTATTAT
>CAMDGT010000041.1 GCA_945898025.1 Rickettsia typhi
GGTTTGTTAAAAAATTTAGGAATTTAAATTTACGACAGTCTCATTATGTATTATAGATTGGAAATCCTATTATACCAATAAAGTACAACAAGTAATTTCTTGAGAAACCCCCGAAAAACCCCTTAAAAAACCCTCGAAAAACCCTCGAAAAAAACTATGGAGATAAAGGGTTTGGAGCTAAATTATTTGGGATTTAAGATTTTATGGGGCTGGGGGTGAATTTTTAGAGGTGCCCTAAAATTTTTGTTTTAATTTATGTTTACAAAAAGCTATATTAATTTTTATTTTGCTTTTTAAATTTAAACAAATATAAATTTAAACAAATATAAATTTAGGAAATATTTTTAAATTGATAAATTGCAAATGTTATTAATCTCATCATTTTAATGGTAGAATCTGCAATTATAGTGGCTGGAAGTTTCTGTTGCCTAAATATTAACGATAAATTTATTATTAATATCAATAAAAGCTCTAAAATATTGCTTTATTAAATGTGTTTGTGCTTTTTGTTTTAACGAATAATTAAAATATTTTTATGAATAGTAAAAGAAGAGTTGTTGTTACAGGCATTGGTGCCGTAACCCCTCTTGCTTCAAATGCAGAAGCTAGTTGGGAAAAAATTATTAACTCTCAATCAGGAATAGGAAATATCACTCTTTTTGATGTTAATGATTCTGTTTGCAAAATTGCCGGTGAAGTAAAATTTGGAGATGGTCCAGATTTATTTAATCCCGATAATTATATTGACCAAAAAGAGCAAAAAAAAATGGATAGATTTATTCATTTTGCAATTGCTGGTGCCGAACAAGCAATTGCTGATTCAGGTTGGAAAGCGCAAAATGAGCAACAGGCCTATAGAACTGGAGTAATGATAGGTTCAGGAATTGGAGGTCTTCCATCGATTCAAAGAACCGCTATCCTTGCTCAAGAAAAAGGGGCAAAAAGAATCTCACCATTTTTTATTCCTGCTAGTTTAATTAATCTTGCCTCTGGTCAAGTTTCAATTAAGCATCAATTTATGGGTCCTAATCATGCCGTTGTAACTGCTTGTGCTACTGGTTCTCATGCAATTGGAGATTCTGCTAGAATGATCGCCTTTGGCGATGTTGATGTTATGGTGTGTGGTGGAGCTGAAGCAACTATTTGTGAAATAGGAATTGGCGGTTTTGCATCCTTAAGAGCACTATCCACAAATTTTAATGATCGACCAACTGAAGCATCTCGCCCTTGGGACAAAGACAGAGATGGCTTTGTTATGGGAGAAGGTTCAGGAATATTAGTTCTCGAAGAATTGGAGCATGCTAAAAAAAGAGGTGCAAAAATTTATGCAGAAGTTATGGGTTACGGAATGTCAGGCGATGCCTATCACATTACTGCTCCTGAAGGTACTGGTAGGGGAACAACCTATGCAATGAATTTAGCGTTGCAACATGCAGGAATTACTCCAAACGAAATTGATTATATTAATGCTCATGGCACCTCAACTCCTCTTGGCGATGAAATAGAGGTAAATTCAATTAAAAAGGTTTTTAAAGATCATTCCTACAAATTATCAATGTCTTCAACAAAATCTTCAACTGGTCATTTGCTTGGTGCTGCTGGTAGTGTTGAGGCAATATTTTCAATATTGGCAATAAGAGATAACATTGTACCGCCAACTCTTAATCTTGATAATCCTTCTGATGGTTGCGATATTGATCTCGTTCCTAAGAAAGCAAAAGAAAAAAAGCTTAATTATGTTATGTCAAATTCATTTGGTTTTGGCGGAACTAATGCTAGTTTAGTATTTAAAAGATTCGCTGATTAATTGATGATGATAAAAAAAATATTACAAAATTCGCTCATAGCCTTTATATCAATTATATTCTTCTATATTGCGACCATATTTTCTTTGATAATGTATTTCAATGCTCCGAATAGCTATCATCAAACAGATAAAAGATTTGTCGTTGATAGTGGTATGACATTTCGTCAGGTGGTTGAAAGATTATACAAAGAAAAAGTAATCAAAAGTCCATCTGCATTTTTATACATTTCTCAATTAATAAAAGGTGTTGATCCTAGAGTTCGTTACGGTGAATATTTTTTTGAGAAAAATACTTCTTATTATAAAATTCTTCATAAAATGTTACGGGGATACATCTATTTCCGAAAAGTAACAATAAGCGAAGGTCTGTCTATAAATACTGCTAAAAAAATTATTGAAAAATCTCCTGGTTTAATTGGTCAATTGCCTGAAGGTCTTAAAGATGGAGCAATTCTGCCTGAAACTTATTTTTATTCATATAATGACACTAAATCATCGATGGTTAAAAGAATGCAAAATGCTTTAGATAAAAATCTTGAAGAATTATGGCAAAAAAGAGATCTCTCAATTCCGATAGAAACTAAAGAAAAAGCTCTTATTTTAGCTTCAATTATTGAAAAAGAAACTGGAATAGCTTCAGAAAGACCTCAAGTTGCTTCAGTCTTTATAAATCGCCTAAAAAAAGGCATGAAATTACAATCTGATCCTACTATCATCTATTCTTTTGCCTTTGGAGACAAAACTCTAGAGAGACCTATTAGAGTTGGTGATATTCAAAATAATTCCCATTACAATACCTACAACATATATGGTCTTCCGCCTACTCCTATTTGCAATCCCGGTTTGGCATCAATAAAAGCAGTGCTTAATCCTATTAATAGCAACTACCTATATTTTGTTGCTACTGGTAAAGGAGATCATCATTTTTCTTCATCGATAGAAGAGCATAATAATTATGTCGCTAAATATCGTGCAATTATGAGAAATAAAGAACAGCAAAAAACAGTCAATGCTCCCGCTAATAGCAATATAGAAAATCCTCAAATTAATGATTCTTCAAAAATTAATCAAAATATTGAAAATAAACCAACAAATCCTATCGTAGATAATCAACCTAATGTTCCGAAGCAAGAAGCTGTAAGCTCTGAAAATAATAGCAATATTTAATTATGGTTCAGAAAATTTATATCAAAACATACGGTTGCCAAATGAATATATACGATTCCGAACGTATACAAGATCTAATGGCAATGTCTGGATATCAATATACAGATTCAATTGAAGAGGCTAACTTATTAGTAATAAATACTTGTCATATTCGTGAGAAAGCTTCTGAAAAATTATTCTCTGAACTGGGAAGAGTTAAAATTTATAAAGAGGCGATGCAAAAAAAAGGCGAGCAAATGATTGTTGCGGTTGCTGGTTGTGTGGCACAAGCCGAAGGAAAAGAAATATTTAAAAGAGCTCCTATTGTCGATATTATTGTTGGTCCGGAGAGTTATCAAACCTTGCCAGATCTTGTTGGTAAATTGCTACGAGAAAAATCAAAGCAGATTAATCTTGAATTCGACGCTAATCATAAATTTGATAATATTTTTCATCATAATGACACAACTAAATTTAGCTCTTTTCTTACTATTCAAGAAGGTTGCGATAAATTTTGTACTTTTTGTGTTGTGCCTTATACTCGCGGAGCTGAATATTCAAAAAATTATCAACAAATCGTTAATGATGCCAATATTTTATCTAGTCAAGGAGCTAAGGAAATATACCTATTAGGACAAAATGTTAATGCTTATCATTTTGAGCATTCAGAAGTTTCAAATAAAGAATCTCATAACAAAACAAAACGCGATCTTGCCGACTTAATTAAAGAAATTGCAAATATTAAAAATATTGAAAGAATTCGTTATACAACCTCTCATCCCGCCGATATGGATGATTCTCTTATCAATGCTCATCGCGATATTGAAAAATTAATGCCATTCCTTCATTTGCCAGTACAAGCAGGTTCTAATCAAATTCTAAAGGCAATGAATCGCAAACATTCGCGAGAAGATTATTTTAAAATCATTGAGAAGTTAAGAAGAGTTAAGCCCGATATGGGGCTTTCTTCTGATTTTATTGTTGGTTTTCCGGGTGAAACCGACCAAGATTTTAAACAAACTCTTGATTTAGTTGAAAAAATAGGCTTTGCTCAATGTTATTCTTTTAAATATTCTCCTCGTCCAGGAACTCCAGCTCATGATGATGATAATCAAGTGCCAGAACACATTAAGGTAGAGCGTTTAGCGGAACTTCAGGCTTTATTAACTCAGCAACAAATAGCCTTTAATAAGTTTTTTGAAAATAAAACAATGAAAATTTTATTTGAAAAGGAAGCTCCTAAATCAAATAAATCAGGTGCAGAAAATAAACCTCAAATATGGGGCAAAAGCCCTTGGTTGCAATCTGTGGTTGTTGACTTGCCATTAGGTACAGATATTAAAAATTATATTGGCAAAATTGTTGATGTTAAGATTATAAAATCGCGCCCAAGTAGTCTTTTTGCCGAATTGTGTTAATTTTAATGTTGAATAATATTTATATCTCAAATATTATTTTGCTAAAAGCCTGTTTCGAGCTCTAAAATGCTTAATTAAAAATCAATTTATGAAAATTACAATTATTGGTAGTGGTTATGTTGGTCTAGTTTCAGCAATTTGTTTAGCAAAGATAGGGCACAATGTTATCTCTGTTGATAATGATAAAGAAAAAATAGATAATTTAAATCAAGGAATAGTTCCAATATTTGAGCCAAATTTAACAGAACTTCTTTCTGAAGTAAAAGCTTTACAAAAAATTACCTTTACCGCCAATCTTGAGCAGGCCATTATTGATTGCGATGCAATATTTATTGCGGTTGGAACCCCTCAAGGGCAAAATGGTAGTGCTGATTTAACTTTTATTTTTGAAGTAGCAAAGCAAATTGCTATAAATTCACAAAAATCGCAAATTATTATTACAAAATCTACCGTTCCTGCAGGGACAGGTGCTAAAATCGAAAAATTTCTTGCTGAAATTGCTCCAAATATTGAATTTTCTGTTGTTTCAAACCCAGAATTCCTTAGAGAAGGTTTCGCAATTAATGATTTCATGCATCCAGAAAGAATTGTAATTGGTGCTGAGTCTTTAAAGGCAAAAAAAATTTTACAAGAAATTTATCAATATTTTGGCAATGATAAACTAATATTCACAGACATAATTACTGCGGAGCTTGCTAAATATGCCTGCAATAGTTTCCTTGCAACAAAAATTGCCTTTGTCAATCAAATGGCTGATTTGTGCGAAGCATTTAATGGCGACATTATAAAATTAACGCAAATAATGGGTGCAGATTCAAGAATTGGCGATAAGTTTCTTAATCCTGGGCCTGGTTTTGGAGGATCTTGTTTTCCTAAAGACATTAAAGCAATAAGTAATTTTGCTCAACAAGTTGATGTTGATTTATCAATTATTGAAAGTGTAATCACCGCTAATCAAGGAAGAATCAAAAAAATTACTAAAAAAATTCTTGAAATCGTTCAAAAAAACAACATAAAAAATTGTAAAATTGCATTTATGGGCCTTGCATTTAAAGCAAATACTGATGATATTCGCTATTCTCCTGCAATTGTCATTATTGAAGAATTGTTAAAAAATAATCAAGAAATTAAAATTACCGCCTCTGATCCGCAGGCGGATAAAAATGCCGAAATATATTTTAGCAATAATAGTAATGTTGAAATTTTTGCAGATCCTTATATTGCAATATCCGATAGCGATATAATTATTATTGCGACCGAATGGAATGAATATAAAAAACTTGATTTTACAAAAATTAGAAATATTACTAATAAATTGAGAATATTTGACTTAAGGAATATTCTTGACCCAGCAAGGTTAAGAGAAATGGGTTTTGAGTATTATGGGGTTGGAATATCATAAATTTGCTTTCGTAGCTCAGGGGATAGAGCAGTGGTTTCCTAAACCATGTGCGCATGTTCGAGTCATGCCGAAAGCACCAAATATTATTCAATAATTGCAATCAATCTCAAAAATTCAATAACAGAAACATTGAAAATATTAGACAAAATCAACAATCCGCAAGATTTAAAAAATCTTAATGTGAAACAATTAAAAGATTTAGCGATTGAATTAAGGGAAGAAACCATTAAAAATGTTTCTAAAACTGGTGGGCATTTAGGTGCTGGTCTTGGAGTAATTGAGTTAACAATTGCTCTTCATTATGTTTTTAATGCCCCTGATGATAAAATAATTTGGGATGTCGGTCATCAAGCCTATCCTCATAAAATTCTTACTGAAAGAAGAGATATGATTTCTACTATCCGCCAACCAAATGGGCTTTCTGGCTTCACCAGAAGAGCGGAAAGTAAATACGATCCTTTCGGTGCTGGTCACAGCTCAACTTCAATTTCTGCTGGTTTTGGTATCGAGATTGCTAATCAAATTAAAAAGCAATCAAACTATACTATCGCAGTAATAGGGGACGGCGCAATTAGTGCTGGCATGGCTTTTGAAGCAATGAATAATGCAGGAGATAAAAAAAACAAAAATAAAAGTCGTTTTATTGTTATTCTTAATGACAATGATATGTCAATCTCTCCTCCTACTGGCGCAATGTCTAATTATTTATCGAAATTAACATCTTCTAAAGCCTATTTCAAGTTTCGTAATTTTTCTAAAAAAGTAACTGATAAAATTTCTAAAAAATTTCCAAAGGCGGTCGTCGACTTTCCTCGTAAGTTTGAGAAGTCAATCAAAGAATGGTGGATGGGAGGTAATATTTTTGAAGAGCTAGGTTTTTACTATATTGGTGCCATTGATGGGCATAATCTAGATTTGTTGATTAATATTTTAAACAATATTAAATCAAATGATTTGAACAAGCCGATATTAATTCATTGCATTACTGAAAAGGGCAAAGGGTTTAATCAAGTAATGCCAAGCGACGATAAATTGCATGCAGTTACAAAATTCGATTTAAAAACAGGTTTGCAACAAAAAAAACCCACAGAATATCTTAGCTATTCTAAAATTTTTGGCAATCACTTGAATAATCTCGCAAAGCTTGATAAATCAATAGTTGCAATAACTGCCGCGATGCCAAACGGCACGGGGCTTGATATTTTTGCAAAAAATCATCCTGATAATTTTTTTGATGTTGGAATTGCAGAACAGCATGCGGTTACTTTTGGAGCTGGTCTTGCGACTGAAGGCATCAAGTCATTTGTTGCAATTTATTCAACTTTTTTGCAACGAGCTTACGATCAAATTATTCATGATGTTGCATTGCAGTCTTTGCCAGTAAGGTTTATAATTGATAGAGCTGGTTTTGTTGGTGCTGACGGTCCTACTCATTGCGGAGCCTTTGATATCGCTTATCTAATAAATTTGCCAAATTTCATTTTGATGGCTCCATCAAATGGGCAAGAACTAATAAAAATGATAAATACCGCCAACACACTTAATAATAACCCTTCAGCAATAAGATTCCCAAGGGGCGAAGCAAAGGAAAATATTAATTTTAATGACAATGAAATTCTTGAGATTGGTAAAGCAAAAATCGTGCAAAATTGTTTAGATGATTCTGCGATTAAAGTTGTAATTATTGCCTTTGGCTCAATAATTGAGAATGCAATTTCCGCCTCTAAAATTCTTGAAACAGAAAATAATCTTAAGCTTACAATCGTTGATGCCCGCTTTGCAAAGCCAATTGATGAGAATATAATTTTTGATATTGCTCAATCTCATCAAATTTTAATTACTATAGAAGAGGGTGCTATTGGGGGCTTTGGCTCAATAGTTGCTAAGCTTCTCGCTGATAATAAGAATCTCGATAGTGGAAAATTAAAATTTCGCTCACTTTTTATGACGGATAAATTCATTGAACAAAATGAAGTATCGCAAATGCAAGAAGAATCTGGCATTGGCATTAATTCAATAGTTGCAACCATTCGCGATTTATTGTATTAAGAAATTGAAATAAGATAAAGTTTTAATTAGTTAATTATGATAAAAATTAAGTCTCGGGATAAGATGGATGAAAATCAAATTATACCATTTCCAATCTATAATACATTATAATTGACTTCTAAAATTCTTCCATAAAATTACTGTTTTATCTCGAAATAAAAGAAAAAAATCCAAATAAAGCAATCTTATTTTTTGATGAGAGTAGATTTAAAAACAAATCTAAAACTGAGTTTAGCTTGCTATGAGAAAGGACGGACTCCAGTTAAAGTAACATTAGAATTTAAGAATTTCTATCTTTATTTATCAATTAATTCTGCCGATGGCAGTAGCTTCACTCTCCTTTTGCAATCTGTAAATACTGACTGCATGAATATTTTTCTTGAAGAATTGTCCACAATAAATCAAGAAGATTTTATTTTGATAATGGACGGTGCCGTATGCCATAAATCAAAGAATTTAATCATTCCAAAAAATATTACCAAAAAATA
>CAMDGT010000042.1 GCA_945898025.1 Rickettsia typhi
CCACGGGGACAATTTATATTTTTATGGGGGTTCGCTTTATTTCGTATTTGTATACAATACTAGAGCAAGAACATAAAATGATATTCAACAGTTGGATTACTTGGCATTATACACAAGGAGTTGGCAAAACAAAAGGTTTTTCTCCTAGACACGAAGATATATTGATGTTTACAAAAACAAAAAATTTCCGCTTTAATATTGATAACATTAGAATACCTCAAAAGCATTATAGAAGCATTAATAATATGGACGGTGCGAACCCTGGCGATGTATGGCAATTTTCACATGTCCACTACTCTAACCCCGAAAGGGAGAAACATCCAACACAAAAGCCCGAAGCTATTATTGAAAGAATGTTGTTAGCATCAAGTAGCGAACATGACAATATTTTAGATCCCTTTGCTGGAAGCGGAACGACTTTAAGAGTTGCACAAGTTTTAAATAGAAATTGTATAGGTTTTGAGTTAAACGAAGATTATATCAATATCATTCAAAGCAGATTACAAAAACCTTTTCAAGGATTTGACTCTGTAGATGAAAGAAAAAATCGGAAGCCATTGAATTTTAAAGAAAACAAAATAGAGTTATTTTGAAATATGAGTGGGTTAATTAAATATATTATTACCAAACTTATTTTATAACAAATATAGCTTCAAAGTTTTGGGTTTCATTATTTTCAGCATCTTTAATGGTAAAAAATAAGTTCAAATAATTTTGCTGACTGTGTTGTTTAGAAAATTCTTCAGATGCCACTATGAATAAACGAAATGAAGACTGCGAACTCTTCGATGTTATTAGTTCAATATTGTTTTTATCGATGAAATTATAATTAGCATCATCAAATTTCTTGATTTCAATTCCTTCGCTTACATTTAAGGTTAGTATAAATTTTTTGTCTTCATGGGTTTTATTAAAGATTTTTAATAAATATCCGTTTCTAGTTGATCCGTCGCTTAATTTTACTGTTACAGGGTTTCTATCGCTAATTATATCTATTTCTAGATTGCTTTTATTGATTAATGAAAATAGCGTGATTCCAGTTACGGTTATTAAAATAATTAAGTAGTAGTAGGTTCTGGCTCGAAAAATTTTAAAACTATTTTTAGAATTTTTATTTTCAAGATTGTTTTCCGTGTCATAACGAATTAAACCTTTTGGTAATCCAACTTTTTCCATTACATTGTCGCAAGCATCTATGCATAGTCCGCAAGCTATACATTCCATTTGCAGACCGTTTCTGATATCAATATCTTGAGGACAAACTACCACACATTGTTTACAGTCAATGCAATGTCCACGATTGGTAAAATCTTGATTCTTATTGCTTTTTTCTCTTGGTTCTCCTCTGTTTTTATCGTAGGTTATTATTAAAGTATCTTTATCGAACATTGCTGATTGAAATTTTGCATAAGGACACATATAAATACAAACATGTTCTCTGGCGAATCCTGCCATTATATAAGTTGCTGATGCAATGCCGATAATCCATCCCCAAATATTGTAATTAATTTGGGCTTTAAATAAATTATCAAATAACCAATAGATATCATTAAAATAACTCACAAAACCGAATCCCGTAACTAGAGAAACAATTATCCAGCTGAAATGAGTTAAAAATTTTTTGAAAAATTTTTCTAAAGATTTTTTTCTATCAAGAAGAATTCTTTCATTTCTTTCTCCTTGAAATATTCTTTCTATTGCGATAAATATATCTGTCCATACTGTTTGAAAGCAAGCATATCCGCACCATACTCTTCCAAATAAGGAAGTAACGAAAAACAGCATTAAAGCACTAATTACAAGAATTGATGCTAAGTAATAAGTTTCTTTTGGCCATATTTCTAGTATAAAATAATATATTTTTCCAGCGGTCATATCAATTAAAACTCCTTGATTGGGAAGCCCTTCGCCACGATTAAATCTAATTAAAGGAGTTGCAAAGTAGATTAGCATAAAAACGCCATTCAGAATCCATTTTAATTTGCGAAACCTCCCTTTAACTGATTGAGGATAGGTTCTTTTTTTGGGAGAAAAATATTTATTAATAATCATTTAATTGTGAGAGGTCTTGATTTTGTTAATTTTATTAAAAATTAACTTTTTTAAAAAAATTGTTGCAATATTAAAATACATAATTTAGATTGTTGCAATCTTTTTTAAAAATATTTTATAAATAATATTTAATTATATTTTTAGGCCCCTTCGTCTAACGGTTAGGACGCCACCCTTTCACGGTGGCGATACGGATTCGAATTCCGTAGGGGTCACCATTATCACCATACTAAACTCAAGCAAATATCAACAATATAATCAGCTAACTTTTGATGATAAAAAATCTAATGAAGATACTTCCTTATAATCAAATTAGCAATATAAATGGCGGTTATACGAAGTTAAATACTCAACGAGTTGCAAGAAATTAAATTTAGAATTGACTTCTAGGCTTTTAAATTTTAAGTTAATGTTGATTTATTTCCCCTAAGGTTTTTTAATTAAAACTAAAAAGCCTTAATTTATAATTTTATATCAAATAAACTTTAAAAATGATCATTAAATTAATTGAGATGTTAGGTAAGTTTTCGTTGTTTAACCTTGGTCAAATTGGTTCAATTGCAATATTTGCGGGCAGTAGTATTAAAAACTGCTTTGTTGCTCCATTTTATTTTAAAATTATTCTAAAAAAATTTTTACAAATCGGTTATTATTCATTGCCAGTTGTAGGTTTAACAGCAATATTCTCGGGGGCAGTTTTGGCTTTGCAAAGTTATTCTGGTTTTTCTCGTTTTAATGCAGAAAGCACAATTGCTACTGTTGTTGTTCTTTCTATTACTCGTGAGTTGGGACCAGTATTAGCTGGATTAATGGTTGCAGGCAGGGTTGGAGCTTCAATCGCTGCCGAAATTGGCACAATGAAAGTAACTGAACAGATCGATGCCTTAAAAACCTTATCAACAAACCCTTTTAAATATCTCGTTGCTCCAAGAGTATGGGCTTGCGTTATTACAATGCCTATTTTAGTTTTGATAGCAGATATCATTGGTGTTTTGGGTGGGTATCTAGTAAGTGTTTATGTTTTAGGGTTTTCTCCCGGAAACTACATTATTAATAGTTTTAAATTTTTAGAAAAAATCGATGTTGTTTTAGGGCTTGTAAAAGCAGGAGTCTTTGGTTTGATAATTGCAATAATAAGTTGTTATTTTGGCTATAATTCTAAAGGTGGTGCTGAGGGAGTCGGAGTTGCAACCACTAATGCCGTCGTTTGCTCTTCGATAATAATATTATTATCGAATTATATTATTACGGGATTATTCTTTTAGTTATTAATAATTATGAAAATTAAACCAGAATTAAAAATTATCGCCGATCATCTTCGTTCCTCTTGTTTCTTAATTGCTGATGGCGTGTTGCCCAGCAATGAGGGTAGAGGATATGTCTTAAGAAGAATAATGAGAAGGGCAATGTTACAGCTTCATAAACTTGATGCCAAAGAATCAATAATGCATAAATTGGTCGATGATTTAATTAATGAATTTAAAGATGATTACCCTGAATTAAAAAAAGCAAGAGAAAATATTATTGAAAATTTATCAAATGAAGAAGAAAAATTCCGCGATACTCTTGATAGAGGCTTAAAAATACTAAATGAAGAATTGTCAAAAATTAAAAATCAAAAATCCAATCAGTTTAGTGGTGCTTTAGCCTTCAAGCTTTATGACACATTCGGGTTCCCTCTTGATTTGACTCAAGATATTATTAAGGACTATGCTTTAACGGTTAATCTTAAAGAGTTCGATTTTGAAATGCAGGCTCAAAAACAAAAAGCAAAAGAAAATTGGGTTGGTAGCGGAGAGCAATCTCTTGATAAAATATTTTTTAAAATCAAGCAGGAGTTAGGAGCGACGAAATTTATTGGTTATGAGCAAAAACAAGGCGAAGCTGTTATTTTAGCAATAATTCTTGATAATAAAATTATTGACTCAATGCCATTTTTTGAGCACCATCAACAGCAAGACTATAAAAATTTAGCTGTAATTCTCGATAAAACACCTTTCTATGGCACTTCTGGCGGTCAAAGAGGCGATGATGGCTGTTTACTTGATGATAGAGGTAATGAATTTAAGATTTTTGAAGCAAAAAAAATCAATGACTTAATTGTTCATTTTATTGATATTAATGATATTAAAATAAAGCCAGAATCAAAAACATTGAATAATAAATTATTAACCAATAATCAAAAAATCATTACAAAAATTAATGTAGAAAATCGTAGCAGTAGAGCAAGAAATCACTCCGCAACCCATTTATTGCACAAAACTTTAAAAGAAGTTTTGGGTAATTCAATAATGCAAAAAGGCTCAAATGTTGATGTTGAGAGCTTTACATTTGATTTTAATTTTAATCGATCGCTTAGTGAGTTGGAAGTTCTAACCATTGAAGATATTGTCAATAAAAAAATTATTGCTAATCAAGGTGCTGACACAAAATTAATGAAGATAGAAGATGCTAAAAATAGTGGTGCCGAGGCATTATTTGGTGAAAAATATGATACAGAGGTTAGGGTGGTTAAAATAGGCTCTTCAATTGAATTATGCGGAGGAACTCATGTTATTGCAAGTGGAGATGTCGGTTTATTTAAAATAATTTCAGAAAAAAGTGTTGCTTCTGGAATTCGTAGAATTGAAGCTAAAACCGCGGTATTTGCCATTGAATATCTAAGAAATCAACAAATTAATTTAGAAAAAACAATTAATAATCTGCAACAAGATCTTAAAAATTCAGACAAAGAAATTAACAGCTTAAAAAAGCAAATTATTCTTTCCGATATTGATAATATTAAGTCGGTAAATTTTTCTGGTCTAGAATTGGTAATTAATATTTTTAAAAATTGCGAAGCAAAAGATTTACGAGAAATTACTAATGAATTAAAGAAAAAAGAGCAATTTAAAAATAATACTTTATTTCTATTATTTTCAGTATTTAAAGATAAGGTGAGTGTTGTTGTTGTTGTTAGTTCTGATTTGCAAAACAGATATAATGCTATAAATTTATTAAATTCAATAATCACAATTATTGGAGGCAAAAATGGTGGTGGAAAACCAGATTTTGCTATGGGTGGTGGCAATAATGAAAAAAATATTAAGCAGGCAACGGAAATTTTTATATCTTTAATTTAAAAATTAGATATTTGTTAATATTGACTACTTAAAAATAAAATTTACAGTTACTAGGATAATATTTATCATACTAATTATTTAAAATAAAATGGCAGAAAATAACAATCAAATTTTAACTGGAAAGCAAACAGTAGTCAATACTATTCAGAAAAATCAAAAGCAAGATAACGAACTAGATTCTCAGAACAATCAATCACATAGTCCTTCTGCTATCTTTAGCAATCAATTTGAAAATGAGAATCTAGAAAAAGATGACTCAGAAGAGGAATTGGGGGGAAAAAAGAAAAATTTTTTAGAAGTCATGAAGAATGAAGGTTTAAAAGAAAATCAATTAAAAAAGCTTGCCGAAATTCCGGTTAAAGAAAAAAGCGACTATTTCTTTTTTGTGCTCGTTGCTTCAACTGCTATTGGCGGTCCAATTGGTTTTGTCTTAGCTTCACTTGCTTGCGAAAAGCTGGGTATTCAACCTGGTGGTGTAATTGAAGACTCAAGAAGTTTTAATTCTGATGCAATTACAACCCCAATTATAAAAACTCTTAATGAAATTGTTTTAGCTATTAATAAACATGATGGTTATGATAAATCTCTTGCTCCAGCATTAATTACTGGATTTAAATCTGCAGTTGATTTGGTAAAAGAAAAATTTAATCCTAAAAATAAAACTAAACCAACTTCTGCAAAATGCCTTGGTGAAGCTAAAAATTTAAAACATAGTGCAGAAGTTGAAAAACAAAAAAATATTCAAGGTCAAGGCAACTTAAATCAAAGAAATAGTTAAAAATAGCACTAAATTATAATGATTTTATGAAGATTAATCAAAATCATTTATGGTTGCCTTACACCCAAATGAGTAATCACCTTCCTCAACTTTTAGTTAAGAGGGCAAAAGGTTCAAAAATTTTTTTAGAAGACGGTAGAGTTTTAATTGATGGAGTGGCTTCTTGGTGGTCTGTTGCTCATGGTTATCAAAATAAATATTTAATTCAAGCAATTAATCAGCAACTTAACAATTTAAGTCATATTGCAATTGCTGGCTTTGCGGTGGAAACAACCTACAGGCTGGCGATTAGGTTATGCGATTTCGCTAAAATGGATCATGTATTTTTTTCCGATTCTGGTTCTACGGCAATTGAAGTTGCAATGAAGATGGTATGGCAGTTTTTTATTAATAACAATCAAAAAGAAAAAAAGAAATTTTTATCATTTGCTAATAGTTATCATGGCGATACAACTGGCGCAATGTCTCTTGCTGATTTGTCGAGTGGAATGCATCATAAATTTAGTAATTTATTGCTAAATAATTATAACTTACCTTTTCCAAACTCTAGTAATATTGCAGATTTTGAAAATTTTATCGCTAAAAAACATCAAGAAATAGCAGGAATATTTATTGAGCCTTTAATTCAATGTGCTGGCGGAATGAAGTTTCACAATCCGCAAATTTTAGAAAAAATTGCCTCAATTGCTAGTGAAAATAATATTTTGTTAGTTGTTGATGAATGTGCTACAGGTTTTTATCGCACAGGTAAAAAATTTGCAATTAGCCATACCAGCATAAAGCCAGATATTATGGTGCTTGGTAAAGCATTAACAGGAGGAATGTTAACTTTAGCCGCCACTCTCACCACTAAAAAAATTTTTGATAGTTTTAAAAGCGATTGCCTTGAAACTAGTTTAAATAAAGCTTTGATGCACGGCCCTACTTTTATGGGCAATCCTTTGGCTTGCGCTGCCGCTAATGCCTCACTTGACTTGTTTGAAAATTTTGATTATGAAAAAAAAATTAATGAAAATGAGAAATTTCTAAAAAAATCTTTACAAAATTTAGTAGATTATAAAAATATAAAAGAAGTTAGGGTTCTTGGCTTAATAGCGGTTGTAGAATTTGTTGAAATTTCATGGTTAGAAGTTTTATCAATGAGAAAAAAAGCTATTGAGTTAGGAGTTTTTCTAAGGCCTTTTGCTAATTGCATTTATTTAATGCCTCCTCTTATTATTAAAAAATCAGAGCTTCAAAAGTTAGTTGATGCTATTTATCAAATGTTAAAACCGTAAATTTATGAATATTTTAAACGAAATCGCTAATAATCGTAAGGCTTGTAAACCAGTAATATATGGCATTTCTTCAACATTTATTACCGAAGAAGAAAAGATATTTTTTAGTAAAAACGGAGCTTTAGGTTTTATTTTATTTGCAAGAAATATTGATAGTCCACAACAATTAAAAAAACTTACCAGCGATTTAAGAGAGTTGATGGAGGGTGAGGTTTTGATATTAATAGATCAAGAAGGCGGAAGGGTTTCCAGAATGCAACCCCCGCACTGGTTTGAGTATCCTAGTGGTTCATATTTTGCAAATTTATATCAAAATAATCCAACTTTAGCAATGAATGAAATTTTTTCTAATTTTCAAAAAATTGCTGATAATTTGGTTGATATGGGTATTAATGTTAATTGTGCTCCATTGCTTGATGTAGCCTGCGATATTACTCATCAAGTAATTGGAGACAGGGCACTTGGAGAGAACCCCTTACAAATTATTACTTTAGCTCAAAAGGTTTGTGAAGCCTTATTATCAAAATATGTTTATCCAGTAATTAAACATATTCCAGGGCATGGTAGAGGTATGTCAGATAGTCATCATGAACTTCCTATTGTTAATGCTAGTTTAGAGGAATTGCAAAAAATTGATTTTGCTCCTTTTGTTGCTTTAAGGCAACAAAAATTTGCCATGACTGCTCATATTTTATACACTGCAATTGATAAAGTTAATTGTGCGACAATTTCTAGAGTTGCGATTGATTTAATTAGAAATCAAATTGGCTTTAAAAATATTTTAATGACTGACGATTTATCAATGAAGGCTCTTAAAGGTAGCTTTTCTGAAAGAACCAAAATGGCATTGCAAGCAGGTTGCGATATTATCTTGCATTGCAACGGAAATTTAAATGAAATGCAGACTATAAATCAAGAATTACCAACGATAGACGATTCTTTAAAGATAAAGCTTTTAGACTAGACTCATACCAAATCCCATCTTTAAAGTTTTGAAAAATATTAAAATTCTAACTTCATATTTTTGGCTAAAAATCTCTAAAAAGCCTTAGCTGTATGGATATACAGCTTC
>CAMDGT010000043.1 GCA_945898025.1 Rickettsia typhi
TATTACCAATTATTCAGGGTAAAATTCTCGAGGGATCAACAATTAATACTGATGGGTGGAAGGCTTACGATGGCTTAATTTTAAATGGTTACACTCGTCATCGAGTTTTTCATTCTACAATGAATTTGCTCGAGGAAAAAATCATGTTATAGTATAAAGTCTTTCTGGAGCTACTGCAAAAGAAGATTAGCAAAATTTAATGAATTAACGAATGAAAAATTTATCTTGCACTTAAATTTATCTTGCACTTAAAAGAAAGTGAATTTAGATTTAACCATCGAAAACAAGGTTTGTATAAAATCTTGTTAGAAATTATTAGGAAAAATCCCCTTAACTAGTCAAGACCCATTATTAACTTAAAAATGAAAATGTATTATGTCTAATAAATTAGTTGCAAAGCTAGAATTGCTTTTGAGCAACTCTTATGCTCTTACGATAAAAACCCAGAATTATCATTGGAACGTTGTTGGTTCTAACTTCGTGGCATTGCATCAACTATTTGGAGATCAATACCAAGAGTTATTTACCGCAATTGACGAAATCGCAGAAAGAATAAGATCTTTTGGAGTTTTGGTTGAGGCTGATCTGTTATATTTTAGCCAAAATAGCCAAATAAATGCACCTAAGAAAAGCAATAATGCAGAAAAGATGGTTGCTGACCTTGCAACAGGACATCAAATCATTATTGATAGCCTTTTAGAAGCTATTAAAGTTGCACAAGATGACAAAGATGAAGGAACCGCAGATTTATTTATCCGAAGAATACAAGTCCACCAAAAGGCTTTATGGGTTCTACAATCAATCAATCAATAGATAAAACAATGAAAAAAATCTTTCTTTTAATATTTTTAATATTTTTAAATCAACCTTTATTAGCTCAGGTAAATTTAGAGGTAAAAGACAACTCTTTGTCAGGACAGAAGCCTAAAATCGAACTCACACTAGATCAAGAAAAAATAACAAAAAAAGAAAATATTGCAAATGAATCTTTAAAAACTGAACAATTTGATTTTAAAAAAACTTTGATTGAAGCTGAGCAATATTTTAAATTATCTCGTGATTGGAAAATTCTAAAATGTATTCCTAAAACTGCCTTTATTTGCACTAAAAAAGAATGCCTAACCAGAGAGGTTGAAAATACTTTAATTCTTGACAAGAGCAAAAATAAAGTTTCTGTTTGTTTGGTAAACGATATTGATAATTGCAACGATTATTCGGCTGATTTTAGTCAAACAGGAGTTTTTTTCAATATTCAAACTGAGGGCTCAGCAGGAGTTTTAATCAGAGTGCTAGGAAATAGTCGCTATAAAGCAATCGCAACCTTTGGGCTGGATGCTTATATTTCAAATGGCGAATGTTTAGAATTCGATAAAAAATAATATATTTAATTACCTCAAATGCAGAAATTTAATAATATTGCCTCAATTGCAACTCCAATGCCTATTATCAATATCGATACAGATATGATAATTCCAAAGCAATTTCTAACTACCATAGAAAGAACTGGACTAGGTAAAAGCCTGTTTTACGAGATGAGATACGATGTCAATGGAGAAGAGGTGTCAGATTTCATTCTTAATAAAAATGAATATAAAAATTCTCAAATTTTAATTGCTAAAGATAATTTTGGTTGTGGTTCTAGTAGAGAGCATGCCCCTTGGGCATTGCTAGATTTTGGCTTTAGAGTAATTATCGCTCCATCTTTTGCGGACATATTTTTTAATAACTGTTTTAAAAACGGAATATTGCCGATTATTATTGAAAATAAAATAATTGATGAATTGCTTGATTTTTCAAAAAAAACAGATAACTTCTTCAGAGTTGATTTACAAGAGCAAAAGATATTTGCACAAAACAAAGTTTACGAATTTAATATAGACTCTGCAAATAAAGAGAAGCTTATTGAAGGTTTAGACGACATAGCTCTTACCCTAAAAAAAAGCTCTCAAATTTCAGATTTTGAAAAAGAAAATCAAAGTAAGTTAATGTGGCTATGGGCTTAGTTCCATTCGTCCATTATGTTTGTTTTATAAAGCCAATTTAAAAAACTTAAATTGTTGGTTTAAAATTTCAAACTAGATTAATATAAATTAACAAAATAATTAAATTATGACACTTCTTGCAGGTAAAAAAGGATTAATAATGGGTGTAGCTAATAATCGTTCAATTGCTTGGGGAATAGCAGAAGAAGCAAAAAGGTTTGGGGCTGATTTAGCTTTTACTTTCCAAGGTGAGGCTCTACAAAAAAGAGTTGAGCCCCTCGCTGAATCAGTGGGTTCAAAAATAGTTATTCCTTGCGATGTAACAGATCAAACATCTGTTGACGAAGCCTTTGCAACAATTGATAAAGAATGGGGTAAGTTAGATTTTCTAGTTCATGCTATTGCATATTCAGATAAGGAAGAGCTTAGAGGCAAATACCTTGACACTTCGGCAAAAAATTTTGCCAATACAATGAATATATCAGCCTTTTCTTTAGCCTCTGTTTGTAAGGCTGCGGAGCCACTGTTTAAAAAAGCTGGTGGCGGTAGCGTTGTAACTCTTAGCTATTATGGTGCTGAAAAAGTAATGCCTCATTATAATGTTATGGGAGTTGCTAAGGCGGCCTTAGAATCTAGTGTAAGATATTTGGCGATGGATATGGGGAAAGATAATGTCAGAGTTAATGCGATATCTGCTGGACCTGTAAAAACATTAGCTGCCAGTGGAATTGGTGATTTCCGCCTTATATTTAAATGGAACGAGTATAATTCGCCACTAAGAAGAAATATTGACCTCAAAGATGTTGGAGGTTCAGCGGTTTTTCTTCTATCTGAGCTTGGCAGTGGAGTTACGGGAGAAGTTATTCATGTTGATGCTGGATACCACATTATTGGAATGAAGAATCCTGATGCTCCAGACATCTCAATTGTAAAAGATTAGTTGACTTTTTATCATTATTTAGAAAAATATCAACAATTCTGCTAACTAAATATTATTTTAAAAGATACTAAATTTTAAATCAATGAGCATTCTAACTAAAATTTGGTTAAAAATAAAAAAAATATCTTACTTTAATAAAAAGAGCGACTCTGTTTTTCGTGTCAAAAAATTAATCACCTTATCTTTTTTAACTGTTCTTCCATTTATTTCAGCATGCGAATACCTAAATATAAATAAATGCATTGAAGCGGATGATTTTGGCGAAAATCAAATTGAGTTTCTAGAAGTTAAAAGTAATAATTTAGAAGATAAATGTCAATTTGATGTAAAATATTTAAGCGATCCTTTAACCGAAGATGCTAAGTTGAATGGTCAGTTTGGGGAGAATATAAAAAAGTGTCTTTTTATTAATAATGGGATGATTTTTTATTATGATTCCAAAACCTATTATTTTAATGGTGGTTGTGCAGGTATTAATAACACTACTGATGGCATTACTGATGACAATAGGTCTTCAATTAGAGAGATGTGTATTTCTAATTGTAAAATTGACTGCATCAAAGGCGATTCAACTACTACTGCTAAGCCTGATTGGCAATATACAAGCAGTAGCCTGATTCTATCTCCTGAAACCCCAATAAAAATTACTGCAGTCGGTTCTGTAAACCTTCGTTCTTTAGTTGCCGAGGGTATAAGCGGTACATTTTCACCAAAAAACCCTAGGCCCAATATTTCTACTTCTCTTGATAGAAAAGCTGGGGAAGATTTTTCTTTATTTTTAAAAGGCGGATACAAAGTAACAAAAATCGGCGACTCTTCTAATCCTACTTATTATTATGGCACCGATCAAGTTAAGGGCAATGTCGATGGAGATTGTATTTCACCAAATTGTGTTATTAAGCCCATAACTTCTTTTGCAAGAAGAACTTTAATTTATGCCAAAACCGATAAATCGAAAATTAACGTCAAAAATAAAGAAGAATGGCAGCAGAATTTATTTCCTGATATTGATTATTTATATAAATATGGTGGAAAATTAACCAATAGTTTAAGTAAGGATCCTGATTACAAATACAAAACTGATTGTGATTCTGCAAGCTGTAAATTAATAATTATTAATGCTAAAACTTCTCTTAAATTAGAGATAAAATCTACAAAAAATGAAGTTTTATCTGGTATAATTTACAATAAAATTACAAAAGATCAGGAAGATCGTAAGTACTATGTGGAGAAAAAAATATCAATTGGAAAAGATTTTAAGCCAATAGATATCGTCAACTCTGAAGATTCAATATCGATTACAAACAGTAAGGATATAGAATTTAAAGCAACAAGTTTGCCTTTCAAAGTTCGTGGTGCAACTCAGGTGCAAAAATCTGGTTTTCTTTATTTTTCTTATCTTAGATATGTTGATTTGATTACCCGAAAAATCGATGATACTCCAATAAAAATACCTCTAACAATTGCATTTCCTAGTTCAACTAAATATCATCCTACAATTGACTTTGTAGTTGCTAGTAGTAAAGATGTAAAAACATATAGTAACTGGAGTGGTGGTTATTTTATTAAAAAAGGTTCGGCATTCATTCCTGATTATTCTTCTTTGTTAAATTCTGATGTCGATATTGATAAAATAAACAATATGGCTTTTGCTATTGACCATCATCGACCTGCGGTTTTTTGTTCTAATGTTAACGAAACAAAATTAGAGTCTAACAAAAATCCAGATTGTATTAATTCGGTAATCGATAGGAATACAGGAGAGCCTAGTGGATGTCAAGATCAGCCTGATCTTTGTGATGATATTACGACTGATTACTACTGTCCATATACATGTAAAGGATTTATTATGGAAGAACGAAAATTTATTGATTATATGGTTTGCAATCCAGTAACTGGAGAATCAAAAATGAGTTGTTCTATAAAAGATTCATCAGGTGCTTCTTTATTTAATTATATAGAAGACGGAAAAATCAGTATAACTAAAGATATTTGGACTTCTGAACCTTGTTTAAAATGCGAATCCTGTTTTAAAGAGAGATATAAGCAAGCGACAGCACCCTATTATATAGATTCACAACTTGACCAGTGCTATGATATAGAAGAGTATAATGACCACTATACGAACTTTCTTACTGAGACCGATTCAGTAAAAGATAGCTATAAAATAAAAGAATTTAATGGCTATTACGGCTCTCTTGGTGATTTAGATAGAGATGTAAAATGTAGCACTTCATCTGACACTTCATCCAGTCCTACAGCTATGAATAAACTTAGTTGTAGTGGTTATTATAAATTAGTAAAAAGCATTTCTACGGAAGAAGATGCAAGTATTGAATTCTTAACCCTTGGAGAATCCCTTCCTTATAACAACTCTTATTCACCTGACGACTCTTCATATAAATTTTCTGATAATAATGTTAGTTTCTCAACATTTGATACAAAAACTACCTATCGAAACGGTGAGATGCTTGAAGTTAAGCTAGTTACCGATACAAGCGAATTAAAGCCTAGTATTATAAATTATAAATCAAGTTCGTCTACAATTTCGTCAATTCAAACTATTGCCCCCGAGTCAGCTTATAATTTTGATCAATCTGGTTATTTAACAAGAATATTGTCATTTGAAGATGCGAGCACAAAAAATGCATGCTCCACTAATACTTGTTACGATTGTACGGTGGAAAAAAATAGCATTGCTAATTTAGTGAATCATAAATATATGTGCCATACAGTTGGAGTGAAATATGATTCTTCGGGTAATCAAATTAAAGACAAAGACTCAAGACATGATGAGAGTTTAATCGAAAAGGTTAAATTGGGATTTAAAATAAAAGATCCAGATGAAAAAGATTCGGACCTAACAACAGATCTTTATTCTGATAATATGGGCTCTTATTTAGTAAAAGTGGAATTAAAAAAAACAACTAATTTTGGTGCAGATTTGATAAAAAGCATTATCACTCCAGTTTTAGAATATGTTGATGGAACATATAAGATTGTTGACGGCAAAGAAGTAAAAGTAAAAGATTCAATGTTTGAATATCATTATAAACGCTTAATCGCAGATTATAGATATAAACTGTTGTTAAATACTTGTCTAATGATGTTTGTAATGTTTTATGGTCTTGGATATATTATAGGAATTAGTAAGTTAAATCATATAGAGTTAATTCACAGAGTGATTAAAATAGGGATAATCTATGTGTTTGTTGGAGAATATGGCTGGGAATGGTTTCAGGCAATATTTGTTACAGGTTTTAAAGATGGAGTAGATTATTTAGTATTTAATATGGCATCAGTTTTTGATAATTCTCCAAAGCTTTCATCGGCAATTGATAAAAATTATTTTAGAGATAAATCTATCTTATTTAGTAGCTCCGATGCAATATTTAAAATGATATTTTCCGATCCTGTGATATTTAAAATTTTAGCACTTCTAAGCGCTTCTCTTTTTGGTTTCGTGTATTTAACTATCCTTGGTTATGGTTTAATGCTTTATATTTATGCCATTTCTAATGCCACTCTAATCTATTTAACTGCCCAATTTTTTATTTCGATATTGTTTTTACTGGCTCCAATATTTTTTATTCTTCTCTTATTTGCTCCAACTAAAGAAATTTTTGATAATTGGATAAAACATATGATAGGATTATCATTTCAACAAATTTTTGTTTTGATAACCATTGCTTTGTTTAATGAAATTTTATACGAAGTTATAAAAGGCTCACTTGGATACCGTGTTTGCTGGGATGAGGTTTGGATTGTAAAGGTGGGAGAGATCAGATTTAGTCTTTTATCATTCTGGACAGTTCCTGCATTTGCTCCAAGAGAGACTATTAATATAGATTTATCAAATTTAAATACTCAGCCAATTGAAGGCTTGCCATCATTATTCAAAATATTGTCAATTTGGGCAATTGCATCTTTAATGAAACATTTCGTCACATTATCGGCAGAAATAGGTGGTAAAATTGGCGATTTATCACCAGGAGGAATGTCGGCAGTTAATCTTAGTAAAGATGTTGCTCAGCACTTTGGCAAGAAGTTTGATTGGCTGAAGAAGAAAGCATCTAAAATTGGATCTTTTGCTCACAATAAAACCATTGGCAGATTGGGTGATAAAATTAACGATAAATTATTTGATTATGGCAAAATTGCTGAAGCAAGAAAGGCTAAAGAGGGCAAAGAAAACAAAAAAATTGATAATAAGGTTCAAGCATTAATAAATGCTGGCGATGTTGCAGTACAAAGGGCAAAAGAAGATTATTTGGAATCAAAAATTAATGTCGAAAAGGGCATTCCTAATAGTGGAGATAGGAAAAAATATGAAGATATGGACCAAGAGAAATTTAACGAAGGCTTGTCTAAAATAAGAAATGATGCAATTGATGGTAAGTTTGAAGAAATTAAGGAGTTTGAAAAAATTAACAGAAACGATCGTTCATTAACTAAGAAAGATGAAGAAAAAGAAATACAAAATATTTTATATCAGGCTAAAAGTGGTTCCGTTAGAAATAGATTTAATGGTAATATGTTTTATGATATTTCTAAGGCTATGATAAATTCAGCTAAAGCAAGAAGCGGTGAAGACAATAAATTAAAAACCAGGGATATTGATAACTTTGCATTAAATAAAAAAAGTGAAGGTAGAAAGCAAGAAGCTGGTGAAAAAGAGAAGCAATTTATGGAAAATAAATCTTCAAGCGAATTTTCAAAAGAAATGTATCAAAAAATTGGAAAGCCAGCTATAAACTTAGTTGATGATATTGCAAATTCTTTTGATTTTTTAAACACTTTAAGACCAAGAGTTCTTTCTAAAGACGAGAAAGATATTGTAAGGGTAAAAACAGGAGATGAACAAATGGATAATGCATTAAAAAAACAACTCGAGGAAAGAAAATCTATTTCTAAAAAAGCTAAATAAGAGTATTAAATTTAGAAAAAGAAAGCCTTAAATTCTGCAAAATCAGTTTCTATAATAGCTGGAACACCTTTTCTTTAGGGTTTTTTTATTGTCAATTTGTGGCTATAAGCACCATAAAATAGCCTTGCAATAAATTTATTAATTATTTTTATTATAACTAAGGGCTGATTTTATAAAATCACTAATTTCACCATTAAACACTTTGTAATACTAATTTAACTTGAAAACACGCACTTTATAATCTAAAACTTAGGTTGATTTAAACCATTAACTCAACTTATTTTAAAAATGAACACAATAAAACAAATGCACAAACACACAATTGCAGAAGCGGTAAGAGTCGTAAAAACTATACCATTTAGCAAAGCCATAATAAAACT
>CAMDGT010000044.1 GCA_945898025.1 Rickettsia typhi
GATTGCGGGCAGTTGGGGTAATCATGAAGGTTCAATGCTGTTGCTTATCACGATTATTTCTTTATATAGTCTGGCTTTTAGCTATTTTGCTAAAATTAGATATGATATAAAAATTATTGTTAACTCGGTTCAGGCATTCTTAATATTGAGTTTTTCATCATTTACTCTTTTCACTTCTAGCCCTTTTTTATATAATAAACTTTATTTTGTAGAAAATATCGCCACTTACTTAATGGAAGGTCAGGGTCTTAACCCCTTATTGCAAGATATAGGTTTGGCAATGCATCCGCCGATGCTTTACATTGGTTATGTTGGTTTTTCAATAATTTTTTCTTTAGCAGTTGCAATTTTAATTACTCAAAAATTTGACAAAAAGATTGCAAAAGTTTTTCGTCAATGGCTATTTTTTACTTTAAGTTTTTTAACTTTAGGCATTACTCTTGGCTCTTGGTGGGCATATCGTGAGCTTGGTTGGGGAGGATATTGGTTTTGGGATCCAGTTGAAAATATTTCTTTAATGCCTTGGCTTATAGCTTTAGCAATAGTTCACAGCTCAAAGTTTGCTAAACAAGGTGCGATGATAATAAATTGGAATTTATTTCTTGCCTTATTATGTTTTATTTTATGCTTGATAGGTATTTTTCTGACTCGTTCAGGTTTATTGAGTTCAGTTCATTCTTTTGCGGTTGATGCCAAAAGAGGCTTTTTTATTTTGTTGATGATTGGTTTTATTGGCTTGCTGGCATTTTTAATATTCGCATTTTTTGCTCCAAAAATTGCTAAAAAATATCAGCTACTAGAGAATACTGAGAAATACGGAATATTATCTAAATATAATCTAGTTATTATTAATAATTATTTTTTGATAATTGCTTTGTTTGTTGTTTTCCTTGGCACTATTTATCCATTGATTTCACAAAATTTACTAAATCAATCAATCGCAATTGGAGCGGAATATTATAATAATATTTTTTCAATTATGATGGTTCCGTTTCTTGTATTTTCTGCTATTTCCCATTTATCTATTGATAATAAAGCCTTAAATTTTTTTAGTAAAAAGCAAAAAAATATAGTTCTAGGGTTTGCAATTGCTATATCCGCAATATTCATAACTTTAATTTCTTATTTATTGATTAAGCAAAATATTGTTTTTTCGTGGCTAATGATTATAATATTGTTTCTAGGGTTGATTTTGTTAATCTTAGGAGTGTTTGAGATAATAAAAATGATAACTCTTGCTAAAAATTATTATTATTTAAAATTTTTAACCTCAGCAATCGCTCATAGTGGTTTTGCTTTAATAATTATTGGCATTGTTATTAGTTCAATGCTTGGTATAACTAAAGAAATTAACATAAAAGAGCGAGATAATTTTACTCTTGGTAATTTTAAAATTCATTTTGTTGCTACAGATTACAAGGCTCAAGATAATTTTATCTCCCGTCTAGGAATTTTTGAAATTATGCTTTTTGAAAAAAAATTGACAACCCTTACCCCAGAATTGAGATATTATCCCGTTTCTCAGCAAGTTACTAATGAATCGTCTATTTATAGCTATTGGCTGGGTGATATTTATCTAGTCATTGGTCAAAAAGATGAAAAAAATTATTATGCGGTAAGAGCTTATTATAAACCAATGATTAGATTGATTTGGGCAGGTTCAATGATGATTTTTTTATCTTTAATGATAAATTTATTTTTTGGCATCAAGAAAATAAAATCAAAGCAAATAAAATCAAGCTAACAATATTTAATTTTTAAAATATAATGGAACAAAAAATATTTGATATTTTATCATCAATAAATTTACAGGAAGCAACTGGCATTAATGTTACAATTGATTTAAAACCACTCAACAATAATGAAAAAAAATATAATTTTGAAGTTGTTGAAAAAGAACGAAACTTATTAATAATCATTGATCTAGCATTAGTAAAATCTAATTCTCAAACTCAAGAAAGATTAAAAATAATTACAGAAACCTACCGCCAAAATATTTCCGCAGAATTTCCCGACAAAAATATTGAAATTATTTTTGTTGATAATAAATCTGCTTCTTCCGATAACAAGGCTTCAGAGCAAAATAAAACAAAAAATGATAAGGTTAAAAAAATCCCGCATCTGAAAAAAATTATTGCTGTTGCTTCAGCAAAGGGAGGGGTTGGTAAATCTACAATTGCCTGCAATCTTGCCTTAGCTTTATCTAATTTAGGTTTACGAGTTGCATTGGTTGATGCCGATATTTACGGCCCTTCGATACCTTTTTTAATGAATATTAGCGGTCAACCAGAAGTTATAAATAATTTAATTCAGCCCGTTATTGCTCATAATGTTAAAGTAATGTCAATAGGGCTAATAATTAACCCCGCGGATGCAGGAATTTGGCGAGGTCCAATGACTACTAAAATTTTGCATCAATTAATTCATAATGTTAATTGGCAAGGCTTTGACTATCAAGAGGAGGTTGATATTATGATTATTGACATGCCTCCCGGCACTGGCGATGTTTATTTAACGATTGCTGAGAAGTTTCCGATTGATGGGGTGATAATGGTTTCAACACCGCAAAGGCTAGCGATAATTGATGCTTTAAAATCGATTGATTGTTTTAAAAAATTACATATTCCAATTATTGGCATGATAGAAAATATGGCTTATCTAACGATTAAAGAGGGCTGGTTTTTTAAAAGATTTTTCAATAAAAAATTTATCTTTGGTAAAAGCGGAGCTCAAGAACTGGCTAAGCAAAATTCACTAGAATTACTTGGAGTTTTGCCGATTGATGATGATATTTCTGTTGCCAATGAAACGGGCAAGCCCTTGATGGTTAATTCTCCTAACTCGCCTGCAACAAAAATAATTACAGAAATTGCTAAAAAAATATCTAAAATTATTTTTTAGGCCAATAAGTCTTTAGTCAATTCTTTTTTTATCTTCTAACTCGCCCATTATTTTGCGACTTCGTCCGTCATCCTGCACGAAGCGAAGCGAAGTTGCAGGAACCAGTCTTATTTGATTGTCGATTCTGCGACTTCGCGCAGAATGACAGCTAATTTGTGCAGAATGACAGCTAATTTGTCCAGAACGACAGCTAATTTGTGCAGAACGACAGTTATTCAATTCTTCTTCATTTTTTCTTTCGGCAACAATGGGCTTCAGCACCCAGAAAGAGGTAGAAGCTGGGTCCCGACTTTCGTCGGGATGACGATGATGGAGCTAAAACACTCGTCATGCCGTTGCAAAACGGCACCCAGAAAAAAAGGGGGAGGATCGCAGAATTAACTTTATTATTTTGCAAAACTTCTGAGAGATTATTACCCTCCCCCAGATAGTATCTAAAGGGGAGGGTCGAAGGCGGAGCCTTCGGGGAGGGGTAATAATCTTCACAATAAACTCAACTCTAATTTTATTGAAAATACTTCCCAACCCCTCCCGCATCGCCAAAAAGTTGGCTCTGCGACCCTCCCTAAAATTATTTTTCTTGGGGGAAGATTATTAATCGAGAAGGGGCTTCAGCCCCTTGCGGTGAAGTTATTGTCCGTTATCAAAGAGTTCTCATCTAGAAAGGCGAGGTTGAAACCTCTTGTTGCCTTTAGTGGAATTGGTAGGTGGGTATTTTCTATAAAAAATCTTATTTTTTACTTGCTAATTTAAAAGATTTTATAAAAAATATTGCAGAATTTAATTTTAGAATCTCGGCGATTATTTCAAAATACAATTTAAATAAAAAATGACTCAAACCAATGTTCCTGCTCAAATAGGGCTAAATCAAGAAACCGCACTTTTAATAAATCAATCAAGAGAAGGTGCCTGCGGGGTTGATCTTCCAGAAATTCCTAATTTTTTATTAAAAATAAATCAACAGCCAAGGCAGTCAATAGGGCTTCCACAAGTTAATGAACCGCAAGTGGTTCGCCATTTTGTTAGACTTTCAAATCAAAATTATTCAATTGATTCTGGCTTTTATCCTCTTGGCTCTTGCACCATGAAACATAATCCTCGCCTTAATGAAAAAATGGCTCGTTTACCGGGCTTTGCAGATATACACCCATTGCAAGATGAATCAACCGTTCAAGGAGCTCTTGAATTAATGTATAATTTGCAAAATTGGTTAGCCACTTTAACTGGTTTAGAAGCTGTTTCATTGGCTCCGGCAGCGGGTGCTCAAGGAGAATTAGCGGGCATGCTTGTAATTCGTAAGGCTCATTTGGTCAAAGGAGATACTCACCGTAATATCGTTATTATTCCTGATTCTGCTCATGGAACCAACCCTGCAACCGCTGCAATTTGTGGTTTCCAAATTAAGGTTGTGCCTACCGATAAAGAGGGTTTAATCGATATCGAAGCGTTCAAAAAAATTGTTGCTGAAAATTTTAACAATATTGCAGGAACAATGATTACTAACCCCAATACTTGCGGAAAGTTTGAAAAAAACATTAAAGAAATTGCCAATATAATTCATCATGCTGGCGGTTACTTTTACTGCGACGGAGCAAATTATAATGCTATTGTCGGCAAGGTTCGCCCTGTTGATTTAGGTGTTGATGTTATGCATTTTAATCTTCATAAAACCTTCTCAACTCCTCATGGCGGGGGCGGTCCCGGTTCAGGCCCAATAGCAGTTAGAAAAGATTTTCTTGAATTTTTACCTACCCCTCATGTTGTAAAAGAAAATAATCAATATCGTTTTATTGCTCATAAAAACACTGTTGGCAAGGTTAAAGGTTTTAATGGTCAGTTTGGAATGCATGTTCGAGCATTAACTTATATGCTTTCGCACGGAGCGGATGGCTTGCAAAAAGTTGCCGAAGATTCAGTTATTAGTGCTAATTATATTTTAAAAAAGTTGCAAAACCACTATTTTGTGCCATTTCAAGGCAATTGTATGCATGAATGCTTATTGACTGATAAAATTCAAAAAGAAAAAGGAATATCAACCCTTGATATTGCTAAAGCTCTAATTGAATTTGGAATGCATCCAATGACTATTTTCTTTCCTTTGGTGGTTCAAGGAGCAATGCTTATTGAGCCGACCGAAACCGAAAACAAAGAAACTATAGATAATTTCATCAACCTAATGATTTTCATTGCGGAAGAAGTTGAAAAAGGTAATGGCGATAAATTTCATCAATATCCCGTTTCTACTCCAAGAAGAAGGCTAGATGAAGTTAAGGCCGCGAAAACCCCAGTTATTACATGGTTTGATAGTTAATGACAAATAATTGCCACAAATATAATTCTACAAACTCTTTAAAAAAAGCTTTTAGCTTAATAGAGCTTTCAATTGTGCTGATAGTTTTAGCAATACTAGCAACCGCAGTAATAAAGTCTAACTTTTTAGTTTCATTAGCGAGGCTTGGTAGTGCTAAATCTCTCACGAATAAAGCAATCGAAAATAATTCTCAATCTCTAGTCGCTTGGTATGAAACCAGCTTCGATATTGCTCTAGTTAAAGGTGAAAATAATGAAAATTTTTCAATCACTAAATGGCATAATATCAATAGTCAGAACAGATTAAGCGGAAGCAACGACCTTACTTCTGTTAATGTAAAATATAAAAAAGAAGGTATCAACAACCTTCCAAGCCTTCAATTACAAGGCAATAGCAAATTATTTATCGATAATCTAAAACAGGGCAAGTTAATTCAAGCAACAATTTTTATAGTTTTTAGTCCAAACTTTTCTAACTCTAGTCAAATGACAATTTTTGATTCCGCTAATCCTGCCAATCAAATCACCTTTCCAACTAGTCTATCTCCGTTAAATAAAGATAGTGGAGATCATCTAAAACCTTATATAGTTGCATTTTATCTTAATGGAGGAAATTCAAAATTTTTTGTTAATAATTCTCAAAGTCCTAATAATTTTAATGCTGGAACAAATCTAATTAGAGGCGCTGTTATAGGTAATAATAGCACTAACGATAATGGTTTTCACGGCTTAATTTCAGAGGTCATTATTTTTGATTCTCCGCTAAAATTAGAGGCTAGACAAAATATTTTCAACTACCTTGCTAAGAAATATAATATTACAATTACTTAAAATTAATTTTTATGACCTACATTATCAACGGCAAAAACTCAGACTACGAGCTAGTTATTGGTTGCGAAATACATGCTCAAATTGCTTCTAATTCAAAATTATTCTCAAGATCATCGACAAAATTTGGTTCTATGCCTAATAGTCAGGTTTCTTTGGTCGATTGTGGAATGCCGGGAATGCTTCCCACCCTCAATCAAGAATGTGTTTATCAAGCCATAAAAACAGGGTTAGCAATCGGCGGAACAATTAATCTAGTTTCTCATTTTGACCGCAAAAATTATTTTTATCCCGACTTGCCACAAGGCTATCAAATATCGCAATTCTTTACTCCCATAGTTACAGATGGTTTGATTGAAATTAATCTTGATGGGGGCAATAAAAAAAACATTAGAATTGAAAGAATACACCTTGAGCAAGATGCTGGCAAGCTTATTCACGACCAACATCCGCAATATTCGCTGGTTGATTTAAATCGTGCAGGAGTGGCATTGATGGAAATAGTATCCAAGCCTGATATTACAACTCCAGAAGAGGCATCAATATTTGTTAAAACTGTCAGAGATATTTTAAGATCAATCAATGCTTCCGATGGCGATATGGAAAAGGGCAATCTTCGTTGCGATGCTAATGTTTCAGTAAGAAAAGTCGGCGAAACAAAATTAGGAACTCGTTGCGAAATTAAAAATCTGAACTCAATGCGAAATATTGCTCGTGCCATTATTTTTGAAGCAGAAAGGCAAGTTAAAATGATAGAAAACGGCATTGCAGTTAAGCAAGAAACCCGTTTATTTAATGCTGATAGTGGAGAAACATCGACAATGCGAAGTAAAGAAGATGCGATGGATTATCGTTATTTCCCTGACCCAGATCTACCGCCATTGGTTATTTCTCAATCGTTAGTTGATGAAATTAAAAAAACCCTTCCCGAGCTTCCTAATGCTAGAAAATCTAGATATATAACCCAATTTGGCTTAAATAATGATGATGCAAATTTAATTGTTGCAAGTGAAGCTAGTATTAATTATTTTGAAGCGTTAATCCTTAAGCATGAGCCTAAATCTTCTGTTACTTGGCTTACTGTTGAATTATTTGGTAGGCTGAATAAAAACAATATTGACCTTGAGAATTCCCCCGTTAAGCCAGAAAGGTTAATTTTGCTAATTGATATCATAAAAAATGGCGAAATATCTAGTAAAATCGCTAAAGATATTCTCGATGAAATGATGCTAAGCAACGAAGATCCACAAGAAATTGTTAATAAAAAAGGCTTAAAACAAGTTTCTAATAGCGATGAAATTGAAAAAATCATTGATAAAATTCTTAATGACAATCCTAATTTTGTTGCTGAATATAAGGCAGGAAAAGAAAAACTATTCGGCTTTTTTATTGGGCAAATCATGAAAGAAGCCAAAGGGAAAGCCAACCCATCAATAGTCAATGAAATATTGACAAATAAATTAAAATAAACCAAGAATCATGAAGCTAGGAATATCTTATAATTTATTTGATGGCGAGGAGTTGCTTGAATATTCTGTAAAATCAGTTCGTGATTCTTGCGATCATATTAATGTAGTTTATCAAAAAATTTCTAATTGGGGAGAGCCCTGCTCTAAAGATCTTGAAGATATATTGCACGATCTACTAAGAAAAAAGTTAATTGATAAAATTCACTGTTATTCTCCTAAAAATACATCAGCGGGAAAGAATGAACTTTTCAAGAGAAATATTGGTTTATATATTGCTAAAAATCGTTTTTGTACTCATTTCCTAAATATGGATTGCGATGAATTCTATAAAAAAGAACAATTCGAAGAGGCTAAAAAATTTATTGCCATCAATAAAATAGAGGCATCTTCTTGTAAATTTACCAACTACATAAAGCAACCAATCTGGCAAATTCAACCCGATCCGCCAATGTATGTTCCGTTCATTGCCAAAATTCACTATTTTACTAAATTATCTCGCAAGAGCTACTTCCCTGTATTGGTTGACCCTACACGAAAAATGAATGGTCATAAAAAGTTCAAATATTTTGACCCACAAGATTTGAAAATGGAACATATGTGGTTAATCAGAAAAGATCTGCAAAAAAAGTTTGACAATAGTTCGGCAAGAAATTATGTTAAACCCCAATTAATTAAAGAAATTCTTAA
>CAMDGT010000045.1 GCA_945898025.1 Rickettsia typhi
GTTTCATCAAAACAAAAATATTTCAAAATCTCTCGAAATTTTTTCTCAGACAATTTGCTTTTTGGCAAATTGCAACTCACTCAAAAAATAAATAAAAAATTTGTGAGTAAATATGGGAATGTTTTATATACTTGTTTTGCATAGACAAATTAAGGCTTTAATTGATATCAAAATCAACTAAAGTTGTCTAGACCCTTTCCAATTAAATTAAGGTTAAAAATAGTATATTTTAGTAAAAATAATTAAGTAAATATTTTTTAAGCACTATTCTTCAATTTGATTGATGTAGTTAATTATAACATCAAGCCCTGATTGCCAAAAATCGGCTTTGCTAGCATCTAAACCAAAAGGCGAAAGCAATTCTTTGTGATGTTTAGTGCCACCAGATTCAAGCATTTTAATATATTTATCGCTAAAATTGGCAACTTTTTTGCTTTGATAAACTCCATAGAGCGAGTTAACAAGGCAATCGCCAAAGGCATAGGCATAAACATAAAATGGTGAATGAATAAAGTGGGGAATATAGCACCAAAAGAATTTATATTCTTCATCAAAATTAAAACCATCGCCAAGGCTTTCTTGTTGAACTTCTAGCCAAAAATTGCATATTGTTTCAAGAGATAATTCACCATTTTTTCTGGCATTATGAACCTTAGTTTCAAAATCTAAAAAGGCAATTTGTCTAATAACGGTGTTTATCATATCTTCAACTTTATTGGCAATGATTAGCTTTTTTTGTTGTGAATTTTTTTGATTTGCTAAAATTGCCTGAAAAGTAAGCTGTTCGCCAAATACTGATGCAGTTTCTGCTAAGGTTAAAGGGGTTTGGCTCATTAAAAAACCTTGTTTTCCTGCTAATATTTGATGAACTCCGTGCCCTAATTCGTGAGCAAGAGTCATTACATCTCTAATTTTTCCTTGATAATTAAGAAGAATGTAAGGGTGAACCGATGGCACACAAGGGTGAGAAAATGCTCCAGAATCTTTGCCATTTCTAGCTTCCGCATCTATCCAATTTTTTTCAAAAAACTGCTTGCCTAATTCTGCCATTTGCGGGCTGAATTTTTGATAAGCATCAAGAACCAGTATTTTTGCATCTTTAAAGCTGATTTTTTTATTATTAACATTACTTTTAACATTGCCCTTAATATTATTTAGGGGGGCATTTCTATCCCAGTAATTAAGCTTTTCTTTGTCAAGCATTTTTGCTTTAATTTTGTAATAACGGTGAGATATATTGGAATAGTTATTTTTAACCGTGTTAATTAAGGTTTCGACCACTTTATCTTCAACCGCATTGCTTAAATTTCGTGAAGAAATTGGGTGATTAAAACCTCGCCACTCATCATCAATTGCCTTATCTTTAGCGAGAATATTGGTAATAAAAGAAAAAGTCTTGCTATTTTCTGAAAAAGTTTTGCCAATTGCCTTAGAAGCCCTTTTTCTTGTTGATTCATTGTGATTTGAAGTTAAATCAAATATTTCTTGAGAATGAAGAATTTTTTTCCCATATTGAAATTTAAGATTGTTAATCGTTTCGTCGAATAATCTTACCCAGCTTGACCTTCCAGAAACTGCTTTATCAATGATGATTTTCTCTAATTTTTCTTCTAATTGATATGGTTTAAATAATCTAATTTCATCAATGAAGGGCTTAAAAATGCTTAAATTAGCTGACTCGCTTAGCATTTTTGATATTTTATCATTTTCGATATTATTAATTTCAAGACCAAAAAACACTAACTCACTTTCAAATTTAGTTATTTCTTCGCTAATATTTTGAAAGAAAGCTAGGGTTTCTTGATTTGATAAATCTCCAGCATAGGTTAAATAAGTGAAGGTGCCTATTTTGCCAATATTTTCAGCAATATCTTGATATTCAGCAATTGCCTTGTAAAGTTTTTCGGCATCAATTATATTAATTTGATTTCTAAAATTAATGGTAAATTTTTTAATTGCAGATTCAATTTTTACTAGATCTTCTTTAATTTTTTTATCGCTAATTCCGAGATAAAGATCACCTAAATTCCAGTTTGGTAATTTTTCTTTATCTTTTTGAGTTTGATTAATAGACATATTTTTATTTTAATTAAATGAATTTACGGATATCGCTAAGATGACCATTAATTGCTGCAATTGCGGCCATTGCAGGGCTCATCAGATGTGTTCTGCCACCTCTACCTTGTCTGCCTTCGAAATTACGATTAGAGGTTGAGGCACATCTTTCGCCAAATTCTAATTTATCGGCATTCATCGCTAAACACATTGAGCAGCCGGGTTCTCTCCATTCAAAACCAGCTTCAATAAAAATTTTGTCAAGACCTTCTTTTTCCGCCTGTTCTTTTACTAAGCCAGAACCAGGAACTATCATTGCTAATTTGATATTTTTAGCAATTTTTTTACCTTCAACAACCTTTGCGACTTCACGGAAATCTTCGATTCTGCCATTGGTGCAAGAGCCAATAAATACTTTGTCAATATAAATTTCTTCAAGTTTTTGCCCGGAGGTTAGACCCATATATTCTAAAGATCTTGTGACTGCATTTTTTTTATCTTCATCTTGATAATCATTTGGGTTAGGAACACTGCTATTAATTGGCAATGTATCTTCGGGGCTAGTTCCCCAGGTAACCTGAGGAGCTATTTCATTGGCATTAATGATTAATTCTTTTTGATAAACTGCTTCTGCATCTGAAGTAAGCGAGCTCCAATAATTAATTGCTTTGTCGAAATCTTTGCCTTGCGGTGCCATTGGCTTGTTTTTAAGATAATTAAAAGTAGTTTCATCTGGTGCAATTAGCCCAGCTCTTGCTCCTGCCTCAATTGACATATTACAAATTGTCATTCTGCCTTCCATAGATAGATTACGGATTGCATCGCCTGAATATTCAATAACATGACCAGTTGCTCCTGCGGTGCCAATTTTGGCAATAATTGCCAGTACTATATCTTTTGCGGTTACACCAACAACAAGATTTCCCTCAACTTTTATTAAGAAATTTTTTGCTCTTTTTTGAATTAATGTTTGAGTTGCAAGAACATGCTCTACTTCAGAAGTTCCAATGCCAAAAGCTAATGCCCCAAATGCTCCGTGGGTTGAGGTATGGCTATCGCCACAAACAATAACCATTCCCGGTTGAGTAAAACCTTGTTCAGGGCCAACAATATGAACTACTCCTTGTTTTTTATCATCAAGGTCAAAATATTTAATACCAAATTCTTGGCAGTTTTTTTCAAGCTTTTCAACTTGAATTTTTGAAGTTTGGTCTTTGATGCCACTGGTTCCTTGTTTTCTATCACTAACAACGGTGGGAACATTATGATCAGCGACTGCAAGATGAGCTTCAGGGCGACGAACCTTTCTGTTATTGATTCTTAAGCCTTCAAATGCCTGTGGAGAAGTTACTTCGTGAATTAATTGACGATCGACATAAATTAGCGAATTTCCTTGGTTTTCGTTAATTAAATGCTGTTCCCAAATTTTGTCATAAAGAGTCTTTGGAAGGGTCTTTGGAAGGGTTTTTGAAGGGGTTTTTGAAGGGGTTTTTGAAGATTTTTTTATTTGACTATTATTAAATAGTTTTTTAAATGATTTCGTTAGTTCCATAATCGTTAGTTCCATAAATGTTTTATTGTAATTTTTGGTAGTTTTTTATAAAAATTTTTTAAAATATTATTTTAAGATATTTTAAAAGCAAAAGTAAAAGCAAAAAAATAACTAAAAATAACTAAATAATGAATAATAATAATTTAAAAATCTTTGTTGCACTGGTTTTTTCGGCTTTAATTGGTCTTTTTGTAAAAAATACAACCAAAGAGACTCCAAATTATAAGCAAAATTTTCAACAAAATCAAATTGACGAAAATAGCGAAATTAACAAAAATAATCCCCAAAATAATCCTAAATATAATCTTAAGGCTAATCAATTTGCGGGTAGAGCAATAGCATCAGATGGAGATTCTCTTAATATTGAAGAGCAAGAAACAGATGTTAATAACAATAAAAATAATCATAACTTTAAAAACGTTCGCCTAGTAGGAATCGATGCCCCTGAATATAAGCAAAAATGCTATGACAGCAACAAGCAAGAATATCAATGCGGTAAAATTAGCGCTGATTTTTTAAAAAAACTAATCGCCAATAAATTTGTTATTTGTGACGATTTAGGCCTTGATTATTATCATCGTCATTTGGGCGAGTGTTTTGTAGATGGCGATAACAAAAAACTCTTAAACATCAATCAAGAATTAATAAAAAACGGCATGGCAATAATTTATAATTTTAAAGAAACAACACCACTGATGGAAGGCTTAGAAAAGCAAGCCAAAGAACAAAAAATAGGTTTATGGCAAGGAGAATTTCAAAAGCCAAAAGATTATCGCAAGGCGAATCCTATTAAAAAATATAATAACAAAATTTCATAAATTTTTGCTTGCTTTTTTAAAATAAAATATTAGAAAATTGTCTCCCGTCCAATAATCCAATTTTGAGACAAATTTATCTAACTAGTTTTTGGCAATTCATCTTAAATAAGTTTTCGCTAATCTGCTGGTTGTATCTCAATCGTAAAAATACTATAAAATGCCTAACTCAAAAGATTCCCCCTCAAAAGATTCCTCTATTAAGAAGATTTTTGAAATCGTAAAAAATAACGAAATAAAATTCATTGATTTTCGTTTCACTGATTATACTGGTAAATGGCTTCACATTAGCTATTCTGCTGAAGAAGTTAGCGAAGAAGAACTAACTAAAGGGGTTGCATTTGACGGCTCTTCTGTTGCTGGTTGGAAAGCAATCCACGAATCTGATATGATTATGATACCAGATCTTGAAACTGCATTTATCGACCCTTTTTTAGTTGCTCCAACTCTTGTAATAACTTGCAATGTCATTGAGCCTACAAATAATTTGCCTTATGAAAAAGACCCTAGAAACACCGCTTTAAAAGCTGAGCAATATCTAAAAGAAAGCGGTATAGGAGATGTCGCTTATTTTGGTCCCGAGCCTGAATTTTTTGTTTTTGATGATGTCAGATTTAATCTTAAATCTCACGGAAACTTCTACGAAATAGATTCCGAAGAATCTCCGCACAATTCTGGCAAAGAAATCAACGGAGGCAATCTAGCTCGTCGTTCTCAAGTTAAAGGTGCTTATTTTGACCCATCGCCAATTGACAGCGGTCAAGATCTTCGTTCAGAAATTATGGAAGTTGTTAAAAAAATTGGTATTATTCCTATCTTGCATCATCACGAAGTGGCTAATTCTCAATTTGAAATAGGTTTTAAATTCAGCACTCTTGCTTATACTGCAGATAACATACAAAAGTTTAAATATGTAGTTCATAATCTTTGTCATAGCTATGGCAAAACCGCAACCTTTATGCCAAAGCCAATATATGCCGATAACGGCTCAGGAATGCATGTTCATCAATCAATTTGGAAAAACGGAGAAAATCTCTTTGCTGGCAATAGTTATGCTAATTTATCCGAACTAGCATTATTCTACATTGGTGGCATTATCAAGCATGCAAGGGCAATTAATGCTTTTTCTAATGCCACAACTAATAGCTATAAAAGATTAGTTCCGGGCTATGAAGCACCAGTATTACTCGCTTACTCAGCAAAAAATCGCTCTGCTTCAATTCGTATTCCTCATGTTAATAACGAAAAAGGAAGAAGAATTGAGGCTCGTTTTCCTGACCCAGCTTCTAATCCTTATTTAACCTTCTCAGCTCTTTTAATGGCGGGTATTGACGGCATTAAAAATAAAATACATCCGGGAGAGCCTCAAAACAAAGATTTATACCACTCTTCTGCAGAAGAATTAGCGGGAATCCCTACTGTTGCTCGTTCTTTGCGAGAAGCATTAGAAGAACTCGACAAAGACCGCGATTTTCTTATTGCTGGTAATGTTTTTACCAATAAACAAATTGATGATTACATTGCAATAAAAATGCAAGAAGTTGAAAGATATGAACAAATTCCACATCCAGTAGAGTTTGAATTATATTACAATAGTTAATTTAATTAATTAAATTTTTTTAATTCTATCTTCATTCAATATCTTCAATAAATCATTTATTTTCTGGGATTTTTTGGTCTTTTCTGGCTGAAGATAGATATCCGATACTTATCTGATACTTATCAAATTCACTAAATTTAACTTATGACTTTTAAAATCAATTACTCCAATTCGATCAATGAACATAAGTTAAATTTCTTTCAAAGATATAAAAGAATTAACTGGTTGCTGGTGGGTTTAATAACTTCTCTTGCAACAATAGGCTTTTCAATGCTTTATTCTGCTGGTGGGGGTCTTTATCCGTGGTTGATTAGGCAATTGGCTTTTTTCATTATCTTTCTACCGATAATGATAATTATTGCCATTACCGACTTAAAAATATGGTTTAAGGCATCTTATTTGCTTTATTTCATTGCCCTAACATTAGTAATAATTGTTGATATAATGGGGCATAATGCAATGGGGGCAACTCGCTGGTTTCGTTTAGGGCCAATTACTATTCAGCCATCAGAAATAATGAAAATATGCACAATATTCGCCTTGGCTCGCTATTTTTACACCATCGATGCTGATAATGTTCTTAAAATTAAATTTTTAATTATTCCTTCTCTAATAATTGCCATTCCGGGGTTTTTTATTTTTCATCAACCTGATCTCGGCACCGCAACAATTCTAGTGGCGGTTGGAGTGTCAATTTTATTTTTGGCGGGTGTTAAAATTTGGAAATTCATCTCAATTACTCTAATTGGTATTATTTCTATCCCCTTTGCTTGGCATTTCTTGCTTTATGATTATCAAAAGAAAAGAGTTTTGAATTTTGTTAATCCCAACAACGACCCTCTGGGAAGTGGTTACAACATTATACAATCTAAAATTGCCATTGGTTCAGGGGGCTTATTTGGCAAAGGCTTTATGAATGGAACACAGGGACAACTTGATTTCTTACCAGAAAAACAAACCGACTTTATCTTTACAATGCTATGCGAAGAGCTTGGTTTTATTGGTGCAATAGTTACTATTTTAATTTATTTTCTAATTATAATTGTTTCAATTAATATCGCTCTCAAAACTCGCCATCAATATGGTAGGCTATTAGTTATGGGTGTAGTAAATATATTTTTTGTCCATATGTTTGTTAATATGGGGATGGTGATGGGCTTGATTCCTGTGGTTGGTGCTCCTTTGCCTTTTGTTTCCTACGGAGGAACAATTATGGCATCAATGATGATAGGCTTCGGATTAGTTTTAAATGTTGATATTAGTCGTGATTTCGATGCAAAAAACCTTCATTAATTCTCTAATTCCCTTCTAAAATTTTCTTAAAAAAATTTTCTTAGAATTCTCCTAAAATTTTAAAATTTATCTATACTTTTTTTGCAATTTTTAGAGCAAAAAATAAAAATAAAATATTAATAACATAAGCAATTAACTGGCTGGCGGTTGGTCTTTCAATGTAACCAAAGAAGATATTAAGGAAGATTCCAAAATAACTATCTTGAGAAATAAAATTTGAACCATCAAAAATTGGCGATATAATGGCAGGAACAATCCCCGCATCATTCCAAAAACCAATACCGTTGGCAGTTATGCCCGCAGAAAAGAATATCAATAAAATGGTAGTAAAACTAAAGAAATATTTGCCAAATGCTTTTAAAATGCCAAAATATAAGGCAAAACCAACCGATGCACCAGCAACAGAGCCTATCGCAAAACCTGATATTAAAGATAATTTTTCTAAGCCAGAAATATAAGAACTATATAAAAATAACACCACTTCTGCACCTTCTCTTAGAGTTGAGAGCATTACTAGAACTAAAAGGGCTAAAGGAGGTTTCTTCCCCGCTTTAACTTCATTGCTAATTTTTCTTAATTCACCACCTAAGGTTTTTGAGTGTTTTTGCATCCATAGCACTGTCCAGCCTATCATTATAGAGGTTGAGAGCATTATTAAGCCATTAAAGAACTCTTGCCCCATATCATTCATCGCTCCCGAGATATAGTCAGTAAAAAAGGCAATCGCCACAGCTCCAACAATACCAAGAAAAAGCCCTGAAATTAGCCATTTAGAACTACCAACAACATTTTTTGTTGCCGCAGTTAAAATGCCAATTATCAGAGCTATCTCTAATACTTCGCGGAATATTACAATTGATATTTGTAGCATTTAGA
>CAMDGT010000046.1 GCA_945898025.1 Rickettsia typhi
TAAAAGTTTGGGAATTCAAAATTGGTGGTTATCAAGTTTTAGACAAATATTTAAAATCTCGCAAGGATATCGATATTAGCGAGGATTTAAATCACATTCAAAATATCATTAAAGTTCTAGAATTTACAATCACAAAGATGAATGAAATAGATCATATTGCTAGCTTTTAAGCATTTATTAACGGCACATCCGACTTCGAACTCCTCCTAACGGCAACAAGGGGGGGGAAGATACCAAACATAGCTTTAACAAGGCTGAAGCCTTACAACAATTTCGTTGCTATAACCCTCCCCTCTTCTTCATTTTGCAAAAATTTAGCCGTCATTCTGCGCGAAGTCGCAGAATCCAAAATCAGATAAGAATGGATCCTGCAACTTCGTGCAGGATAACTGGTGGCAGTGAAGGATGACGAGTTGGGCGCTTTCACTTCGCACAGGATGACAGGTGAAATGGCTTCGAACTCCTCCTTAACGGCAACAAGGGGCTTCAGCCTCAAGATATTAGAGGCTTAATGATAATGGAATACAGCAACGATTAATCAAGAATAATAAACCGTGAGATTATTCCCACTCAATATAAAATCTTAAAATGCACGCTCAACTTTAACCACTATTATCATATCTGGTTTCCTGTCTACTTCATCCAAGATGTCTGGCAAGTCCTTAAGCTTGTGCTTCCAATGTCCTATATAACGTACTTCCTTAAAAGTAGCATTCAAGTAGGGCCTTAGTAAATCTGTAAAGGAATCACCAACAATCCAAACATACTTATTTGAGAGCGGTTTACTATTAATCACTACCTTAGCAGAGCCAAAGGCTGTTTTTTGCTCATCAGCAATGTCGCTTTCCGTCCAAGTAGCGTTATTTTTCCAAATTACATCCCAATTATCTTCAGCGTGCAAAGGGAAATCTTGTAGCTTAGAGATTCCAATTAGATCTCCACCATGACTATTACCTTGTTTAAATTCAACTGAAGGGATAGGTAAATTAAGAAGATTAGAGAAACCAGAATAAGCAAGAAAAGCTCCTTTATTATTCCAATGTGTATCAGTCATCCCATATAAGATTCCTTCTTTTCTCTTGAGATTTAGCAAGTCATTAGTAGGGTCGTAAACACTAAGATTAGGTATTTCTTTGAGTTTATTAATAAAAAAACTAATGTATTTCAAAGGCGATGGAACAAGAATGTCTGGCAAATATTCTGGATAGATGCTTGATTTGTTGGGAGCAATGATTAAAGCAAATTTAGTGTTGTACTTAGTCGCCGTGATAGCAATCTTAGTGAATGACTCTATTGATTGCTTCAAAATATCATCTGAAGGCGGGTTAGATAATTTGAGCTTTGCTACTGTGGAATTATATTTGTCTCCTAAAAACAACCAATCATTCTTGCCCTTATACCAAGCTAAAGAACATCCAAGTCCGTGCTCGAACCCCTTTCTTTTGAAAACCATATTCTTAAGTCCAAGGTATGAGCAAAGATTTGCTCGTTTGTATGTGTAATATCCAAGAGTACCGATAAGCGTCATAAGAAGGATAAGTACCGAAACCTTAACTTTACCGTGTTTACCAAAACGCAGAGGACGTTCTACAAACTTATATGTAAACCAAGCAAGTACAATAGAGAGAAATACAGCCCCTATGCGAATGTTGCGACTTGAAACTTCGATTTCAACAATACGAGCAAAAGACAGTATTGGCCAGTGCCATAAGTACAAAGGAAAGCTGATTAAGCCAAACCAAACGACAACCTTATTAGATAGTATTGTGCGATTAACCCAAGCTTTAGAACCAGCTGTAATTATTAGTACAGCACCTAAGACTGGCACTAAAGCCCACTTGCCAGGAAATATTAAATCTTTATTGATTATCCAAAAACCATACACTAATAGTAACAAGCCGACAAACGAAAGAACATTTGATAACGTCTTACCATCAGCTTCTTGCCTTTCGCCATAAACAATTCGCGATAACCAATAATCAAGCTTAAGCTTGACATTAGAGAAGGTGTCTTTCTTGTATAACGTAACCCAAGCCAATAAACTGCCACATAGTAACTCCCAAAAACGCGTCTGTGGAGAATAAAAGGTGGCAACCATATCATGCTTTATGCCCTTAATATTCAAAACAAAAGAAGCAATAGCAACGACAATGGTAATTGTTAAAAGATTAAATTTACGTTTCCAAGCGAACCATACCAAGATCGGCCATACGATATAAAACTGCTCCTCAATACCTAAACTCCATAAATGAAGCAATGGCTTAGTTTCAGCGGAGTTATCAAAGTAACCAGCTTCATTCCACAAAGTAAAGTTAGAAATAAAACCAACACCTGAGATAATGTGTTTACCTAATTGCCTATATTCATCTGCCAGCAAAACGAACCAACCAAAAATATAACAAACAATCAATACAAGAAGAAGTGCTGGAAAGATACGCTTAATACGACGAGCATAAAACTCAGTAAAACTAAACGTACCCTTATCCAAATTCTCAAAAATAATAGTTGATATAAGATAGCCAGAAATAACAAAGAAAATATCAACACCTATGAATCCACCTCTAATCCAGTTTGCATGGAAGGCAACAACAGCCAACACAGCAACGGCACGTAAGCCATCAATGTCTGGACGATACTTTGGATGAGATAAGTTTGTTTGTCGTATTGTCATAATTAGATTAGATAAGTTTGTTTAATGTATTGTCATAACTGAATAAATTACTCCCACTCAATGGTTCCGGGTGGTTTTGAGGTGTAGTCGTAAACCACGCGGTTGATGCCTCTTACTTCGTTAATGATGCGGTTGCTAATTTTTGCCAATAAATGCGAATCAAAATGATAAATATCCGCAGTCATACCATCAACAGAAGTAACTGCTCTTAATGCTAAAACCGATTCATAAGTTCGGCAATCCCCCATAACTCCAACCGTTTTAACGGGCAGTAAAACAGCAAATGCTTGCCATATTTCATTATATAGACCCGCTTTTTTAATTTCTTCAATGTAGATTGCATCTGCATCTTGTAAGATTTTGATTTTTTCAATAGTAATTGCGCCAATAATTCTAATTGCAAGCCCTGGGCCCGGAAACGGATGCCTACCAACTATGATATCTGGCAAACCTAATTCTTTGCCAAGAACCCGAACTTCGTCTTTAAAAAGCATTCTAAGGGGCTCAATTAGCTTGAACTTCATTCTTTTTGGCAAGCCACCAACATTATGATGAGATTTTATTGTTTGACTAACCCCTTGATTTGGATGCAAAGATTCGATAACATCAGGATATAAAGTGCCTTGTGCCAAAAATTTTGCATTTTTTATCTTTAATGCCTCTTGATTAAAAACCTCAATAAATGTCTTGCCAATGATTTTTCTTTTCTTTTCTGGGTCGGAAACATTTTTTAATCTGCCAATAAATAGCTCCGAAGCATCAACATAAATAAAATTAATATCAAAATTTTCAGTAAAAATTTTTTTAACCTCAACACCTTCATTTCTTCTTAATAAACCGTGATCAACAAAAATGCAAGTCAACTGCCTATTGATTGCATTGCTAATTAGCACAGAAACAACCGAGGAATCAACTCCACCACTTAAACCACAAATAACTTGATTTTCCCCTACTTTTTCTCTAATCGCAAGAATTTGCTCTTCTTTAAAATTTTTCATTGTCCATTCTTGCTTAGATTTTGCAATATCAACAACGAAGTTTTTAATTATTTTGGCACCGTCAATTGAATGAACTACTTCTGGATGAAATTGAACCGCATATATTTTTTTCTCTTGATTAGCGATTACTGCAAAGGGAGCATTGTCGGTTTTTGCTACAACTTCAAAGCCAAGGGGAATTTTATTGACTTTATCGCCATGACTCATCCACACTTGATAATTCTTGATATTTTTTAATAAAGGAGAATCTTTGACAATTTTTATTTCTGCTTTTCCATATTCTCTTTCATTGGCTTTACCGACTTCTCCGCCTAGCAAATGACAAATAATTTGCTGTCCATAGCAAATTCCTAGAATGGGGATTTTTAAATCAAAAATTTCTTTGCTAATTGTTGGTGAATTTTCTTCATAAACAGAGCAAGGACCACCTGAAAAGATGATGCCATTAGGGTTAAAATTATTTATTTCTGCAATTGATATTTTTGAGTTTTTGATTTCGCAATAAACACCTAATTCACGAATTCTTCTGGCGATTAGTTGAGTTACCTGACTACCAAAATCAATAATTAAAATCGAGCTAGATGGCTTGTTTTTAGCAATTTCTTGAGTTTTTTTAGGCTTCATTTTAAGAGCTTGTTAGGATAATTTTTTCAAAATAATATTTAAAATCTTGATTAGGGATTTTATTCTCAACTATTAATCTTACAATATTAGCAATAGTAAATTCATCTTTATTGTTGTCAATATTTTTGTTAATTTTAGCAATGATTTCGCTGATTCTGATTGCTGAATTTGCTCCTTCGCAATGCTTATCAAACCTTGTTTTTGCTTGCTCGCTAAAAAAACTAAATTCTAAAGGTTTTTTTGCTATTTCAAAACCCAATAAATAATTTCTAGATGTTTTTGAGGAGCAAGTCAGAAAAATATCGCCAAAACCAGCATAAATAGGCAAATCGGAGCTGTTAGTAATGATTTTGCATAAAGATTTAATTTCTTTTAAGCCCTGAGAAACAATTGATGCTTTAAAATTTTCACCAAAATTCATACCGTCGCAAATACCGCAAGCAATCGCAATGATATTTTTAAATATTCCGCAAATTTCAACATTGGTTGGATTATCAAAATATTCACATCTAAAATCGTTAGCATTAATTAATGCTGATAAGCGGTTAAAAGATTCTAGGCTCTTGCTGGAAATTGTAGTAGTTGAGAAATTTCTTTTAGCAACTTCATTAGCAAAATTAGGTCCAGCCATTATCGCCACCGAGCTATTAGGCAGTAAATCACTCACTATTTCATTAAAAAATTTTGAAATATAGCCATCAACACCCTTAGCGCAAATAACAATTGATAAATTTTTAGGGATTTTATAATTGGAAATATTGGCAATGATTTTTGAAAATTCTTTTGCAGGAGTAACAATAAATAAAAATTCACACTCTGCCAAATCAATATTTTCTAGGTTTTGCTTTGCAATAATGTTGTTTGGTAATTTTATATCTTGCAGATATTTTTGATTGCAATGCCTATTATTAATATCATCAATCACCGCTTGATTTCTTGCGATAATCACAACCTCTTTATCATTGTTATTTCTGGCAACCAAATGAGCGATTGCAGTGCCCCAAGCACCACTTCCAAAAATAATGACTTTATTTTTTAAATTTTTTTCTGGCATTTTTTCTGGTATTTTTTCTGGCATTTTTTCTGGCATATTTAAAATATTTCAATGGTTACAAATGCAATTGCTAAAGCTTCGTTACCCTTAACTTCATCACTCAAAGATAAATGAATTTTAAAATTACTAGAACCTATTATTTGCAATAACTTATCGCGATTATTAATTATTCTCAATTCTGGCTTACCTAAATTATTGTTGAAGATTTCTATGTCACAAAAGTTTATTCCTCTGCCGATTCCGACTCCAAGAGCTTTGCTAAAAGCCTCTTTAGCAACGAATCTTTTCGCATAAAATTTAGATTTTTTTAAAAAAACCAATTTATAATCTGAGTCTTTAATTTGACAAGACCTTTCCAGCTCAAGCTTTGTAAATAATTTATTTTCAAAGCTTGAGCCAAATTTTTGATAAATTTTTTCTATTCTTGGAACAGAAATTATATCAATTCCGATTCCATATATCATTGTTGTTGATTTTATTGATTTAAAACTTATTTTCTATTAAACTAAAGTTAAATTAATTGATTAATTTTATTTTTTAATCTTTATTTTTTAAAATTGTGAATTTTCATAAAATCTAAAAAATTACCAAAAAAAATCAATGCCAAAAAAAATCAATGCCAAAAAAAATCAATGATTGTTGAACAAAAAATTATCGTAACAATTGGTAGCCAAACTTCAATTGTATCGCTTCATAGCAATAATGAAATCAAAGAAAAAATTTATATCGAAACACTAAATGATGAAAGTAAAAAACAGTTAAAAGAATTTTTTTCTAAAAATAAAATCTCTGAAATTTTTATCATCCTAGATGGAATTGATCAAATGTATAAGAAGAAAAGCTATCCCGCAATACACAAAGGAGATGTTCTGCATTTAATAAAAAGAGAAATTACAAACGATCCCGACAAAGATTCAATAAAAAATTTCTTACTTTTTGAGAAAAAAAAGATTAAAAAAATTCCTCCAAATCAACAAAATGGCAAAATTAAGGAAAAAATTGAAAAAAGCTGGGATTGCATGTTTATCTCATTTTTAAATTCAGAATTGCTAACAAGTTGGATAGAATTTTTACTATCAATGCCTAATAATCTTCGCGGAATATATACGCTGTCCGTTGAGGCTTTCGAATTATCCACAGCCATCATCAAACAGCTAGAAAAAAACAAAAAAGATAAAAAAAAACAACCAAACAAAGACAATAAAGAACGACAAGAAAATCTAGAAGAAGCAAATGGAATCAACAAGCAAGTTGATAAAAAAATATTAAAAAAAGAAGAAGAGTTAAAGCTCTATTGCTTTGTAATTAAAAGCAAAGTAAGTGGCGCAAGGCAAATTGTTTTCTCTAAAAATGGCATAGTATTTACAAGGGCTGTAAATTACGAGAAGGATAAAAATGATTTTGCGGAAAGATATTATCAAGACATATTTAGCACCTTTGAATATTTAAAAAGAATATATCCCGAACTTCAAATTGAGCAGTTAGAAATAATAAATATCCTATCGAAAGAACATAATGAAAAAATTAAAAATAGCAATACCGAATTAGCAATCTCAAACTTTACGCCCGCTGGCTTTTCTAAATTACTTGGCTATAAAAATTTAATTGAAGAAGATGAAGAAAATTCCGATTTACTAATTGCACAAATTTTTAGTAAATCAAAGCCTATTTTAAAATTCAGCACTCCTAAAATATTGGAAGCAAATCGATTATTTTTAATTCTAAAAAGCTTTTATTATATAAATTTGCTTGGATTATTGGCAATATTGTTATCACTGGTAATCGCTATACTATTTGAAAAATCAATGCTTGATTTAGCGGAAGAAGCAACTCAAAAAAAAGAGCTAGCTTTCAAAAAACTAAGCACAGTTAAGAAAAATACCTTTAATGGCGACGAAATTATTGAAAATAATGAACCGGTCTCAATCGACAGAATATCTGATTTTGGTAAGTTTGAAGAATATCTAAAAACCGATTATGAAAATTTTGAGAAATTTTACAAAGATCTAAGATTTCTAAAAAAATTTGATGCAACTCTTGAAGGCTTTTCTTATAATTCGCCGACTATTGATATAAAAACTCCAAAATCAAATAACGAATATAAAATTGTATTTTTTGGTAAAATGTTAAATCGCAATGGAGATATAGAGCAATTATTTTCAAGTTTTGATGCCTTAACTGCAGAAGTAAAAAATAATTTTGCAAATCATAAAGTTAAATATGTAGAATTGCCGAGAGATATTGATTTTACAAAAAAATATTATGACACAAAAATTCAATTTTCTATTCAAAAAAACTGATGCAAATTGCAATTATTAGAAAAAAAATTATTAAAAATATCGCTATAACCATTGTTTTTGCAACATTTCTTGCTGGGTCAATATTTTTAAAAATATATCGCGAAAATCTTTTGCAAGAAAAAATAAAAACCATTGAAAATGAAGCAATTAAAGCTTCTCAACAAACAACAGACATGGAACAAAAAACAACGGAGGCAAAAAAATATCGCGATGTATGGAAAACTCTTTCCAACGAAAAAAAGATGATTACAGGCATAAAATCAGAAAAAGTTACTGAAACAATAGACATAATAGCAGAAAAATACAACTCTCAGATTGATTCGGTAAAATTATCAATCCCTCAAAATATACAAGGAGAATCTTTTGATTACAAAACCGTTGTAGTAGTTGCATCAAAAGTAACATTATTATTTAAGGCATTTACAGATATTGATGCCTTAAATTTCTTAATCGATCTTAAAAAATCAATCCCTAATTACATTGTTTTTAAAACTGTAGAAATAAAAAAAACGGGTGGCTTAATAATTTGTA
>CAMDGT010000047.1 GCA_945898025.1 Rickettsia typhi
GATCTTGCCGATCGTAAAAAAGAAATCCATGACGAAGATCTTATAAAACTGCTTGATTCAGTGGCAATAAAACAATCAAGCCTAGAGCTAATTGGTTTAGAAGTTAGCTCGGGAATCAATCATCATGCAAATGCAAAAATTAAAATTAGTAATAATCGACAAGAGTTAGAAGTCAGTTTTGCCTCGCAATTTGGGCCCGTTGATGCAATCTTCAATGCGATTCAGAAAATCATACCTCATAATGCTAATCTTGTTTTGTATCAAGTTGATGCAGTGACCCAAGGAACCGATGCCCAAGCCAATGCTACTGTAAGGTTGGAGGAGTTAGGAAAAATCTACAGTGCTAGCGGTTCAGACACCGATGTTCTCGTAGCCTCAGCAATAGCTTATATCAACTGCCTCGCTAAGATGAAGTCTTGATATATAAATAATCAAGCCTTTTTATTAATTTCACCTCAATTAAATATGTAACGAATTAAATATTTTAAATAATGATTTTCCAATTTGATGAACAGCAATATCAAGAAGATTGTATTAATAATATTGTTAATATTTTTAAGCAATTACAAGAAAATGTTGATTTTAGAAAAGTTATTGAGGTTAATGCTGTTACTAGTAATTATCCAGCAGATTTTTCAGGACAGAAAAACATTGACATTAAGATGGAAACAGGAACAGGCAAGACATTTACCTTTATTAAAACAATGTTTGAGCTAAATCGCAATTTTAGTTATAAAAAATTTATTATTCTTGTGCCTTCAATAGCTATTCGCGAAGGTGCTAAAAAAAATTTAGAAATCACTAAAAATTATTTTAAATCCTATTATGAAAATTCTAGAAGTTTTGACAAGGAAATTGAAGTTACAACCTATAAATCGGCAGATAAGCAAGCAATAGTAAGCTTTATCAATGATTTAGAAAGATTTTCAGTTTTGATAATGACTCCCGATTCTTTCAATAATAGTAAAAATATTATTAATCAACTAATTGAAAGAGATTTATATATTCAAAATATTCAAGCTAAAACTTATTTAGAGGCTCTAAAACTAATAAATCCAATTATTATTATTGATGAACCGCATAAATTTGAAGGCAATGCTTTTAAGAAATATTTTGCAGGTTTTGATAATTATTTTCTTAGATTTGGAGCTACATTTCCTAAAGAGAAGATAATTGAAAAAAACCCTAAAATTACTAAAAACAGGATTGTAAAAATAAAAAAACAAGATGAAAAAAATAAAATATTACCCTTATCTAATATTGCTTATATTCTTGATAGTATTAGTTCCTTTCGGCAATATTTAGTAAAAAGAATCACAATTTATAATGAAGGTACATTAAACAAAAATACCGCAATTCAAGAAATTAATCAAAAAAGCAATATTATTAAAGTTAAAGAATTTATCAATGGCGAATGGCAAAAACAAGATTTAAAAATAGGTGATAAATTCAATGATTCAACAATATCATCAATCAAAAAAGATAATATTTTATTAGCTAATGGCGAGGCTCACTTTTTAGAAAAAATTTCCTATATTTTATCCGATGAAGATATTAGATTAATGATAGCCAAAACAATAAAATTACACTTCACTAAAGAAAAAACCTTATTCAATCTAGGAATAAAAGCCTTGTCGTTATTTTTTATTAGAAGAATTGATGATTTTAAAAATAAAGAAGGTTCTATAGACAAGCCCGTCATTAAAAAGATTTTTGAAGAAGAATATATTAAAGAAAGAGCCTTGCAAATTAAAGGTCTAGATGGCAGTGAAGAGTTTAAAAACTATCTTGAATATTTAAAAAAAGATTTTGACGATGCTAATCAATTAATCGTGCATAAAGGTTATTTTTCGGGTGATAAAGCTAAGAAAGAAAATGCTGAAAAAGAATCAATTGATGAAATCCTCAAAGATAAAGAAAAATTACTTTCTTTTACATCTTCTACTCGTTTTATCTTTTCGGTATGGGCTTTACAAGAAGGCTGGGACAATCCCAATATTTTTACCATCTGTAAAGTAAGTAATTATGGCTCCGAAAACTCAAAATTACAGCAAATTGGCAGAGGTTTAAGATTATGTGTTAAAAAAGAAGATAATTTATTTATTCGCCAAACTATTGATAAATTTGATAATCAAGAAGATTTTTGGAATATTAATAATCTTGATGTTGTGGTTAGTGCTAGCGAAGTTGGTTTTATTGATGCTATTCAAAAAGATATTTGTGAAAATTCAGTTACACTTAATCAAATATTTAACAGTAAAGAGTTAATACAAATCTTAAAGAATAAAAATATCAAAGATAGCAATAAAATTGTCAATTTTATGTTGCAAAATCAATTGATAAGCAATGGTTTATTTGATGATGAAGGTAGGGCTCTTTATAAAAAAGTGCCAGATTTTTTAGTAAAAATTAATAATTTAAAAGAAAATATAAATAATATTCAAAATATAACATATCAAGAACTGGAAATAATCGAAAAACTATTTGTAGAAAATATTGCAGATTATGCAAGAGATGGCAATAAAATTAGGCTCAAAAAGAATTTAAAAATTAAAGCAGGAAGCCTTGAAACATTCAAGGAATTATGGCAAACAATCAATAAAAAAGCGGTTTTTACTATTAAAAATTTTGATATAGAAAAGCAAAATAAATTAGCTAAAAATATTGCTAACAGAATCTTGCAAATTAAACTTAATCAAAGATTCCGTCAATCAACAAAACATCTGCAAGATATTGCCAATAATAGTTTTTTAAACGAATCTTTACAAGATAAAATTATTACAAATAAAGATAAAATAAATTATAATGAATTAATTAGCGAAATAGCTAGTAAATCAGCGGTCTCTTTAAGCTTTGCTATTGCAATATTTAATAATCTCACTCTTGATTTTAAAGAAAATGAAATTAGCAAAGATATTTTACAAGCAAAAAAAGAAATCGTTGAAATTATCAAGCAAGAACTAATATCAAGCCTTAAAACAACAATAGAATATAATTTTATTGATGGTGAAATTTTTAGCAATATAATGAATGATGAAAATAATAATTTTAAAAATGAATTAAAAGCTGGATCAATAGGCAAAAATCAAGAAGAAATTACTAATTTTTCTCTCAAAGAAAAATGGATTTTTGAAGATGTAATTGAATATGATAGTGGCTTTGAAAAAGAAATTATTATCAAAGATGCTAATCAACAAGAAATTACCATTTTTGCTAAAATGCCAAAGCTTGAAATTGCTACACCTCTTGGCAAATATAGCCCTGATTTTTGCTATGCAATTGAAAAAGAGGGCAAGAAAAAACTATTTTTAATTATTGAGGCAAAGGGCTATGAAAATTCCGCCCGAATACCAGCTGATGAAAGCGATAAAATTGATTTTGCAACAAAATATTTTACAAAATTAAATGCGGTTTTTAACAATGAAATAAACATTAGATTTGAAAAAAGAATCAATAAGCAAAGCCTTGCCGATATTATCAATCAAACCCTGAATCATTTATAGATTTAACGATTAAAGAAATAAAAAATTATGACAAATAAACAAGATTTTATCAATGCTGGTTTTGAAGTTATTGATGCTTCGTTGACAAGCAATCAAAGCTCTAATTTATTAGAGTTTTTACAAGAACATTATCCACAAATTATTCAAGATGGCGAAATAAAATTAAATGAATTAAAGCAGGCATTAAATTTGCCAATTGACTATAAAAATAACGGCTATGGCCTTAATTTTATTGGTAGAAATTATGCTAAGGCAAAATATATGCAAGCAACCAATAAAGAGCCAAAGATTAATCAAAAATTAAGCAAAAATTTTAATGAAACTGAAAATGTAATAATCAAAGGCGATAATTTAGATAGTTTAAAAATTTTACTCAATTCTTATCGCGGTAAAATTAAATGTATTTATATTGACCCGCCTTATAATACTAAGAATGAAGGCTTTATTTACTCCGATAAATTTGACCGCGAAGAATTAGAGGTTTTAGGCTTTGAAAATATCAATGATGATGATTATCGCAGAATGGAGTTTTCTTTTTCTTCTAAAAGCTCGCATAATGGCTGGCTTAGCTTTATCTATCCAAGGCTCAAATTAGCAAGAGATTTACTTGCTAATGATGGGATAATTTTTGTTTCAATTGATGATAATGAGCAAGCAAATTTAAAAATTTTAATGGATGAGATTTTTGGGGAAGAGAATTTTGTGGCCATTCTTGTTTGGAAAAAAAGAAAAACCCAGGCAAATTTAACAAAATACATTGCTTCATCTCATGAATATATTATGATGTTTTCTAAAAACAAAAATAATTCAACAATTAATAGAATTGCATTGAGAGAAGAATATGTTGTTGACATGTATAGAAACCCAGATAATGATTCAAGAGGATCATGGAGAACGAAACCTCTTGCATCTCCAGATAATTCTACAAATAAAGAATTTGAGTTAGATTTACGAAATGGGAGAACTATTAAGGCGAAATGGCGAGTATCTCAAAAAACTTACGATGAATGGTTAAAAGAAGGTTTAATTGTAATTCCAAATAATGGCGAAGGAATGCCGAATGCAAAGATATTTTTAAATGAAAATAATGGACAAATCTCGAATAGTTTATTGATTGATATTGCTACATCGGAAGATGGAAGTAAAGAAATTGAAAATTTAATGGGTAGCAATGCTGTTTTTTCATATCCAAAGCCCACTTCTTTGATAAAACACCTTTTGCAAATTTCAACCTCTTCAAACGACCTTATCCTCGATTTCTTTGCAGGTTCTGGCACTACTGCTCAAGCGGTGATGGAGCTTAATAAAAAAGATGGTGGAAATCGAAAATTTATACTTTGTCAAATTGATGAACCGATTAATGCAGAAAAGAAAAAGGAGGCCTTTGATTTTTGTCTTAAAAATGGTTTAGAGCCAGTAATTTCAAGCATTACCATTGAAAGAGTAAAAAGGGCAGGTGAGAAAATTTTAACTGAAATAAAAGAGCAGAAAAATCTATTAAATCAAGAAGATAAAGGCTTGGATGCTGGTTTTAAAGTTTTTGATTTAATTGAAGCTTCTAAGATTATTGAAGATGCTAATCATCAATTTAATTTAGCTTTGTCAAACAACGATTCCCTAAGTAAAATTTATCATTTAATTCTCAAAGATGGAGTTTTTGATTTGAATGCAAAAATTAAAATAGTAATTGATGATTGCTTGTATCTAATTAATGATTTTCGCTACTACATAATCAATGCTGAAAAGCTTGAAACCCCAGAAAATAAACAATTATTAAATGATATTTTGATTGATAAAAATAAAGATTTTATTATTGATGGTTTTACCGCTTCAATAAATCTAAGCTTGCAACAATATCAAAATAAATCGAGATTTAAGATTATTTATTAAAATCAAATTAGTATTTAATAAAATAAATAAAATGCTTCTTAGATGATTTAACTCTTTTGTTGCAATTTTTTTCTAAGAAAATAAGAATAATGCCAACACCTAAAAAATTTTAAAATTATTGAAATCATTACCCAAGAAAATAATTCTGAAAAAGAAGAAATGCCAAAATCTCAATTCGAATTAAAAGAGATAACTCAAATATTGATCAAAATAATATTAATATTATGAGGTTATAAACAATAACATTTGCCATGAGTTGGTAATAAATTTTATTGCATAATTTCTTACTTATAAAAAATAAAATAAAAATTGACAATCAAGAAAGAATATCTAGATTTTACGGTTATTTTAAGCAATAAAGCAATATTTATAGATTTATTTCTAATCCTTGATTTATCAACTTCTTAATTATCTAGCAACCTTTGAAAAAGCTGGTAGGCAATTTAAAATAAGGGGCTAAAATAACTGGTAAAATAAGGGGTAAAATAAGGGGTAAAATAACTGGCTTCGTGCAGGTTTTTAATTTATAGTTTTTTTAATAATTTTAATAAAAATAAATTATTTCAAGTTTTAATTTTTGGAGGAAAATGTTTTCAAAGTTTTTTTCTTTTTCATCAAAAGATATAGCAATCGATCTTGGAACCGCAAACACTTTAGTATATGTTAAAGGCCAAGGTGTCGTTCTGAATGAGCCTTCTGTTGTTGCTGTTATCAATGAAAATGGCAAAATGATTCCCTGTGCATTTGGTGGAACCGCTAAAATGATGCTCGGGAGAACTCCCGCTAAAATTGATGCCATACGACCTCTAAAAGACGGAGTCATCGCCGATTTCAAAGTCGCCGCCGAAATGATCAAGCATTTTATTCGCGAAGTAAATCAAGTTAAAAGTTGGTTAGGGCCTCTAGTAATAATTTGTGTTCCATCTGGTTCTACTCCAGTTGAAAGAAGAGCAATTCAAGATGCCGCCGAAGGAGCAGGTGCAAACGAAGTTTATCTAATTGAAGAGCCGATGGCTGCCGCAATAGGTGCAAATCTTCCCGTAACCGAGCCAACTGGCTCAATGATTGTTGATATTGGTGGTGGTACTACCGAAGTGGGTATATTATCCCTTGGCGGTATTGTTTATTCAAGGTCAGTTAGAGTTGGTGGCGATAAAATGGACGATGCAATAATTTCCTATATCCGCAGATACCACAATCTATTAATTGGCGAATCAACCGCCGAAAGAATTAAAAAAAATATTGGTGCCGCCTGCCCACCAGAAGATGGAGAAGGCTCGAGCTTTGAAGTAAAAGGGCGAGATTTAGCAAACGGTATTCCTAAAGAAATGATCCTCACTGAGCGACAAATTTCTGAAAGTTTAATGGAGCCAGTTGAGCAAATTGTCGATGCCATTAAAGTTGCTCTTGAATGTACTCCTCCTGAGCTTTCTTCCGATATAGTTGAAAAAGGTATAGTTCTTAGCGGTGGTGGAGCATTGCTTAAAAACCTTGATTATGTAATCAAGCAGGCAACGGGCTTGCCAGTATTCGTTGCTGAGAACCCTTTATTATCAGTGGTTAATGGCTGTGGCAAGGTTCTTGAAAATACCAAAATGTTCAGAGCCACCTTATTCCGCCAAGATTAATCATAATTAAAAATTGTGAATTTATTATTTATGTGATTATATATAAATTTTGATAAAATTATAGAAGTTATGATTGTTTTTTCTATACAAAATTTATTGTTGCAGTTTGAAAAACTAAAGATGCTTAGCTTATTTTATTTACTTGATTATCCCTCTTAATAATTGAAAATGCTGGTTTCGTATTCACTCATTTAAGTGAAATAAACATCATTATTCAACCAATAAAATGATATTTTACATATTTAAACGATGTGTCTTGATAATATTAGTTGGATATTTGGTTTTTATATCAATTTCGTAGATTTTTATTTCTAAAAGGCAGATTGATGTATTGGCAAAACAATCCAAAGTTATTGAGAGTTTCTTGTTATATCATTTCCAATCTATAATACATTATAATTAACTTCTAAAATTCTTCCATAAAATTACTGTTTTATCAACCTAAAATAGTAGAAGATTATGAGAACAATAATAAATCAAGCATTAACACAAAAAGCTCAAGATTTACTTCTAGAGCTAAATTCAGAAGGTGTTGTTGCCCTAAACATACTAAAGGCAATTATCGCCTCTTTTACCGCAAGATCAGTTCACTACAAACAAGATAAAGAAAAATTAAAAGAGTTTAAAAAAAACTCTAATCGAAATAAAAGAAAAAAATCCAAATAAATTAATTTTATTTTTTGATGAGATTCCCTCAAGGGGGAGGGGTTGAAATAAGCATTGAATTTTTGTCATCCTGCACGAATTTGCAGGAACCACAACCCTTAAAAAGCCAGTTCAACTCCTTAAAAATAGGCAAGTAAAAATAAGCTAAAAATAAGCTTGCAATTAAAATTAACCCCCCTACTATTCAAAACTATGTTTTAAATTCTTTTGACTAAACTAAACTTAAAACATAATAATTAATAAATAATAATATTTTAATATAATAACAAAACTACAGGATTAAATATGGCAAAAGACACAACTAATAATGATACTATGGCACCAGTGATGATGAGCAATAAAGCTTCATCTTCATTTCAAGGAGCAGAACCTTCTCCTGCTCAGAATGGTGATAATCATGCAACTGGTCGGGATGTGACTTTGGTGAGTCTTGG
>CAMDGT010000048.1 GCA_945898025.1 Rickettsia typhi
ATGCCAATAATGGTGATGCCAATAATGGTGATGATTTAGCGATTCTTGAGCAAATATTAACTCGTCGTTTTACTAATTATATTCAAGAAAAATTACCAGATTTTATTATTATTGATGGCGGTTTAACCCATCTAAATGTTGCTTTTAAAGTTTTTAAGGAGCTTGAAATCAATATTCCCTTCATTTGCATGTCAAAAGGTAAAGATAGAAATTCTGGTTTAGAAGATTTTCATTTTTATGAATTTGATGAAGAGAAGCAAGAAAAAACCCACCGCCAAATTACCTTGCCAAAGAATCATTTGTTAAAATATTATTTACAAAGATTGAGAGACGAAGCTCATCGCTTTGCTATCACTACTCATCGCCAAAAAAGAGCGAAAGAGATAACGAAATCAAGCCTTGATGATATTGAAGGCATTGGAGCTTCAAGAAAAAAGAAATTATTGCAATATTTTGGTTCTGTTGAAAAAATCAAAACGGCAAAAATAGCAGATCTAGAAAGGGTTGAAGGTATTAGCAAAAAAATTGCTACCCAAATTCATCAATTTTTTAATTAATTCGCTTAAGATATTGAAAATTTGTTTCTAGATTAATTTTTTTCTTTAGCATCAACACCAATTGCATCTTTGATATTATTCAATCCGTCGGCTATTAATAATTGATTTAATTCTTTTTTTATTTTTTCAACTAAACTAAAACCTTCATAAATAAAGGCAGTATATATTTGCACTAAAGAGGCTCCGCATCTAATTTTTTGATATGCTTGATGGGCATTTGAAACCCCACCAACCCCAATTAGGGGAATTTTACCGTTAGTTAATTGATAAAAATTTCTTAGAATCATCGTTGATTTATCAAATAAAGGGGCTCCGCTAAGACCACCATTTTCAAAATCTTTTATATTTAGTTTGTAAGGCTTAGTAATATTGAGGCGGGAAGTAGTGGTGTTGCTAATTATTAATCCATCTATATTATTTTCTAAGGCAATTTTAGCAATATCTTCTTGCTCTGCAAGAGTTAGATCTGGAGCTATTTTGAATAATATTGGTAATTTTTTTTGATATTTTACACTTAGGATTTCCCTTTTTTCGAGAAGAGCATCAATTAATTTTTGTAATTCTTCTTTTTTTTGCAAGCTACGAAGGTTTGCAGTATTCGGGGAGGAGATATTAACAGTTAAATAATTGCAGTGGTTAAAAAATTTTTCTAGCAGTAGGGTATAATCTGAAATATTATCTTGGCTGTCTTTATTTTTGCCAATATTAATGCCGATGTTTGGCACCTTGTTATTTTTTTTGTAAAAATTATTAATATTTTTTAAAAACACTTCACTACCTAAATTGTTGAATCCTAGGCGATTAATGATTGCCTTTTCTTGTTCGAGACGGAATATTCGTGGTTTGTTATTGCCAATTTGCGGTAAAGGAGTTGTGGTTCCGCATTCTATAAAACCAAAACCAAATTTTGATAGCGGAAACAATATTTCTGCATTTTTATCAAAACCACCAGATAAGCCGACGGGGTTGCTAAATTCGATATCCCATAATTTATTATTAAGGCTTTTATAGTTTTTTTGATATGAAAATTGAGTAGCAAAATGAGGAAAATATTGTAAATATTTGATTGCCAAATTATGCGCAGTTTCTGGTTCTAATTTAAATATTAATGGTCTTATTAGTTGATATAGATTCATTAGTAAAATTAAATAAATTATTGAACTGTTATTAAATAGCTTAAGATAATTTAAGGTAAGTTATAGATAACTTAAACAAATTTAGCAACTATGCAATAAACACTATCAAACATCTAATTTACTAGCTAAAAAATAAAAATAAAGCTATTGATTTTTATTTGTTAAAAAATATTATCTCGAATATTCAATCAAATAAATAACTAAAATTTTAAAACCTACTCAACTTACAAAAAAATAATGAAAGTTAGAATTTATATCACTTTAAAAAAATCAGTGCTTGATACTCAAGGCAAAGCCATCGAAAATGCTTTAAATAAAAATCTTGGTTTTAGTCAAATTTCACAAGTTAGGCAAGGTAAGTTAGTAGAGCTAGAGCTAACAGAATCCGACAATGAAAAAGCAAAAAAAATCATCGATGAAATTTGCGATAAATTATTAGTCAATAAAATTATTGAAGATTACACTTTTGAGGCTGTTGAGTAATGAAAGTTGCTGTAATTAGTTTTCCTGCTTCAAATTGCGATCGCGATGCCTTAGTGGCGGTTAAAAAATTTACTAATAAAGTAGAAAAAATATGGTATAAAGAGTCTAATTTAGCAAATGATCTCGATTTAATAATTATTCCGGGTGGCTTTTCTTTTGGTGACTATCTTAGAAGTGGTGCCATGGCTTCAATATCACCAATTATGCAGGAAGTCAAAAGGCTTGCGGAAAGAGGTGTAAAAATTATGGGAATTTGTAACGGCTTTCAAATATTAACCGAAACTGGCTTATTACCGGGGGTTTTATTAAGAAATAAAAGCGGTAAATTCATTAATAAAAATGCTTTGTTAAGGGTTGAAAATACTGAAACTGCTTTTACTAAAAACTACAAAAAAAATCAATTAATTAAAATTCCAATTGCCCATATGGATGGCAATTATTTTGCCGATGTTGAAACAATTAAAAAGCTTGAAGATAAAAATTCCGTTGCTTGGCGATATGTTGATGAATATAATAATATTAGCGATGCTTCAAATCCTAATGGTTCGATGTTAAATATAGCGGGTGTTTTTAACAGTAAAAAAAACATACTTGGCTCTATGCCTCATCCAGAAAGAGCGGTTGATGAAAACACTGGTTCGAGCGATGGCATTATGCTATTTGAGAGTTTATTTTCTTAAAGAAATGACAATAAAAAATAAAAAAAAATCATCAGATATCATTAGAATTAATCAAGATAATGATGAAGATCTTTCAATTAGGCTTACCGCTCTTAATGGCGAAAAGGAAAACCTTTATTCTTATCTTCTTTCAACTAGTCAGATTGATGTGTTGGTAAAGGTTGAATTTATTGAGCATAATCAAAAAACTTTTGATAATATCTCTTTTTGGGCATATCATGTAATCATTAAAAATAATAGTGATGAAGCCCTTACTTTAAGGCACAGACACTGGAAGATTATCGATTCTAGTGGTAATCTACAAGAAGTTGATGGCGAAGGAGTAGTAGGAAAGCAACCAAGAATTGAACCCTCAACTTCTTTTCGCTATAGTAGTGGAGTGCATTTATTCACAAATTCAGGAATTATGAGTGGTAATTATTTAATGCAAAAAGATAACGGTAAGTTAATAGAGATTGCCATTCCAACATTTTCTTTGGATGATCCTAATCATTCTAAAATAATCAATTAGTTTTTCAAAATGATATCATTTCAGGAAATTATTTTTCGCCTACAAAAATTTTGGTCCGAGCAAGGTTGTGCTATAATTCAGCCAATTGATATTGAGGTTGGAGCGGGAACCCTGCACCCTGCAACCATTCTAAAAGCCCTTGGCAACAAGCCTTGGAAGGTTGCTTATCCGCAAGCTTGTCGTCGACCAACAGATGCTCGTTATGGCAAAAACCCTAATCGTCTTAGTCACTATTATCAATTTCAAACTTTACTCAAGCCAGCTCCTAGCGATATTAAGCAACTATATCTACAAAGCCTTGAGATTATTGGTCTTGATATTAATAATAACGATGTCCGTTTTGTTGAAGATGACTGGGAGAATCCTTCAGTTGGAGCATCTGGTCTTGGTTGGGAGGTTTGGTTTAATGGTATGGAAATTTCTCAATTTACTTATATGCAGCAAGTTGGTGGAATTGAATGCGAATTAATATCGGGAGAAATAACCTACGGTTTAGAGAGAATAGCTATGTATATACAGCAAGTTGATAATATTTTCGACATTGTTTGGAGTGATGATAAGAATTTTCCAATTACCTATCGAGATTTATTTTATCAAAGTGAAGTTGAGAATTCTAGTTTCATTTTGGAGCATGCTAACATTTTTCAATTGCTAAAACAGTTTGAATTTGCTCAAAATGAATCATTAAATTTAATCGAAAAAAATCTTGTTATTCCTGCATTTGAGCAAGCATTAAAGGCTAGCCATTTGCTTAACTTACTTGATGCGAGAGGTGCAATGTCTGCAATTGAAAGAGCGGGCTATATATCAAAAGTTCGAAGTCTTGTAAAAACAATTTGCGAGCTTAATTTAAAGCATAATAATTAAAAATAACAACTAACTATAATCTTATGAATTACTTAGCAGACCTGCTCTCTTATGTTCCTTGCCTTGGTTTAATTTGCATTTTTACTGCAATATTTCTTTTGTACCGCAATTTCTCTTTGCCTTATTACCTTGTTCTACTGGCTTTATATCTGGTTAAGTTTAATTTAAGCATCGTCTTCTGGGTTTTATATTTAACTGCATCTTTATTTTTTATTATTCCCCGTATAAGAACTGCTGTTATTACTAGCCGTGTTGTAGGGTTAATTAAAAAATTGGGCTTATTGCCAAAAATTTCTGAAACAGAAAAAATCGCTTTAACCTCAGGAACAGTATGGGTCGATGGCGAATTATTCTCTGGAAATCCAAATTTTAAAACTATTTTTAATCAACAATATCCAACTTTAAACAAAGAAGAGCAAAGTTTTCTTGATAATGAGGTTGAGGAAGTTTGTAAAATGTGCAGTGATTACGAGATTCAGCAGTTGAAAGATCTACCGCCAAAAGTATGGCAATATCTAAAAGACAATAAATTTTTTGGCATGATTATTCCAAAAGAGTTTGGGGGTCTTGGTTTTACAGCATTTGGACATAGTTCGGTAATTCAAAAATTATCTTCTCGTTCTGCTCCTCTAGCAATTACTACAATGGTGCCAAATTCTTTAGGGCCAGCTGAATTACTTATAGAATATGGCACAGAAGAGCAAAAAAATTATTATCTTCCTAGGCTTGCTGATGGTAGGGAGCTTCCTTGCTTCGCGCTAACTGAAACAATGGCAGGTAGCGATGCAACCTCTATTTCTTCAAATGGGGTTTTATTTCGCGATAATGATGGCGAGATAAAAATTCGTCTCAATTGGAGCAAGAGATACATAACCCTTGGTGCATATGCTACAATTATAGGTTTGGCATTTCAACTCAGAGATCCAGAAAAACTAATTGGAGAAAATCTTGATCTCGGTATTACTTGTGCTCTTATACCTAATAATTTAGAAGGTGTTAAGCAAGGTAGAAGGCATGACCCACTTGCTACACCGTTTGTAAATTCTCCAATTGACGGAGAAAATGTAATTATCGATTTATCAAGAGTAATTGGTGGTAAAAATAATCTTGGCAAAGGCTGGAAAATGATAATGGAATGTTTATCGGTTGGTAGAGGAATATCTTTGCCATCAACAAGCGCTGGTGCTTCTAAGCTTGTTGCAAGAGTGGTTGCTAATTACAGTATCTTAAGAAAGCAATTCGGCGCATCTATTGGTAAATTTGAAGGAATAGAAGAAGTTTCTGCAAAAATTATTTCACGAAACTACACCTTAGAAGCTTTAAGATCTTTTACTGCGGGAGCTGTCGATATAGGTGCAAAGCCAGCAGTGATTAGTGCGATTGCTAAATATCACGCCACTGAATTATTTCGTAAAAACATTAATGATGGTATGGATATTCTAGGTGGAAGGGCGATAATTCGCGGTTCAAGAAATTTATTGGCAAATGCATATTTATCAACCCCAATCTCAATAACTGTAGAAGGGGCAAATATAATGACTAGAAGCCTGATTCAATTTGGTCAAGGTGCTATTATGTCTCATCCTTTCGCTTATCGTGAAATTATTGCTCTAGAGCAAAATAATTTAGTTGATTTTGATAAAGTATTTTTTGCTCATATAGGTCATTTATTTAGCAATTTATCTCGCTCTATTGTTTTGTCTATTACTAGAGGAAGGTCTCATTGCCCTTTATTCAAAGATAAAATTGGTAAATATGAACAAAAAATTGCTTGGTGCTCAGCAACTTTTGCTTTTCTTGTTGATATAGCACTAGCAAAGTTTGGTGGCAATTTAAAAAGAAAAGAAAAGCTAAATGGAAGGTTTGGCGATGTTCTATCTGCAATGTATCTCGCTGTTGCGGTGCTAAAAAAATATGATCACGATGGTAGAAATATTCAAGAACAAGATGTTGTGGAAATGGCTTTAAAAGAGTTAATGAGCAATGCTCAAATCGCGATAGAAGGAATCTATGAAAATTTATTTTCTGGGGTTTATAAAAAAATATTGTTTATATTTTCTTTATGGTCAAGAGTTAATCAATTTACCTGCCCAATTGATGATAATTTAACCCATAAAGTGGCTAAAAAACTAATCGCAGATGATGATTATTTAAGAAATAAAATTAGTGAAGGAATTTTTGTCAACAAAGACAAAAACGATAATCTAGGTAGGCTTGAAAATTGTTTAGAATTATATCGCAATTCTCAAGATGCTAGAAGTAAAATTGAGTTAGCAATAAAAAATCAAGACTTACCAAATCAACAAAGAGAGGGCTTGAAATATTTAGAATTATTAGAATTGGCACTAACTAAAAACATAATTTCTGTTGCAGAAAAATCACTTCTAGAAGAATATTTTCATGCCAATATTGATGCTATGGAAGTTGATGAATACACAATTGAAGAATATAATAAAAATTAGATTTAAAAAGTAATAAATTATATTTGACAAATAAAAATTTATTTTAATAGTATTAAACCCATTATTATATTATATCTTATTGTTGATGTATTAATTTTTGCATTATTTTCTTTTCTGTTTTTCTATCAGTTAATCGTTTTTGAATATATTGCTTGCCTTTCTATTTTGGCAAGTTTATGCCCTTTATTTTAAAAGAAATCATTGTTTTTTAAGTCTGTAATCACAATTTTAATATAATTTAAGTTTACAATATCCAATAATCACTAAATCAAAATGTTAAATTCTAAAAACCTTAATAATAATCAAGAAGTTGAAAAAAAAGCTACTGAGAATAACTTAAACTCTAACAATCAAGATTCAAATCAAGAAGAAAATATTTCCGCATCATTAATTAAAGGAAAAAGAAGCAACCAATCATCAACTGCTAAAAGTGGTATTTTTGAGAATATAATTTCTAATTCTCAGCAATATCAACCAACAAATAGTGACCAGTCTAATTCGGCATTATCTACAAATAATCAAGTTTTAGCAGATCAATCAGACAATGAACAAGGGTTTGATTTAATAAATAAAAGAACTTTATCTATTAAAAATCCTGTTAATCCTAAAATTTCAGAAAGATTTAGTGGAGTAAATTTAATTAGTAGATCAAATCAAAAATTAGTGATGAATCGATCTTCAGCAAGACAAAATGACGAAAGATTTACCAAAGAAAGGCACGGCGAAGAGGCAAGAACTCATTTTGAAGAGGGTTCAGGTAATTATAATTCAACAGCTGTCAATCATGCTGATGAAAGCGAAGATAATGATTTTAATCTTTCCAATGGCAATAAAAATAGCGATGAAAACCCTAATATTAAAACCCTTGAATTAAAAGAGTTAAAAAGAAAAAATGCCGAAGAGCTTATGGCATTGGCATCAAATGAATATAATCTTGAGAATACGGGTGATTTTGGTAGGCAAGATGTAATTTATCACATTTTAAAAAATTTCTCTGAGCAAAATACTGAGAATGTTATCATTGGTGAAGGTGTATTGGAAGTTCTTGCTGACGGTTTTGGTTTTTTAAGAGCTCCAGAAACCAATTATTTCGCAGGTTCTGATGATATATATGTTTCTCCTAGTCAAATTAAGAGATTTGCTCTTAGAACTGGCGATACGGTAAAGGGTCAAATTAGGGCTCCAAAAAAAGGAGAAAGATATTTTGCTTTACTTAGAGTCAATGAAGTAAACCACGATAAGCCAGAAAAAACTCGCAATAGAGTTTTTTTTGATGATTTAACTCCTTT
>CAMDGT010000049.1 GCA_945898025.1 Rickettsia typhi
ACACAATCAATAAAATTTATGACAAAATTCGACAAAAGATTTTTCTTGCCCACATAAGGCAAGAAGAAAAATCTTTTGGTGAATTTGAATTGGACGAATCTTACTTTGGAGCCAAGAGAATTAGGGGCAAGAGAATTAGGGGCAAGAGAATTAGGGGCAAGAGAATTAGGGGCAAGAGAGGTCGCGGAGCTGCTGGAAAAACTCCAGTTTTTGGCGTCTTAAAAAGAGATGGCAAGGTTTTCGTTGAAATTGTCAAAAATTGCACCAGAGAACAATTGATGTCTATTATTCAGGGTAAAATTCTTGAGGGATCAACAATTAATACTGATGGGTGGAAAGCCTATGATGGCTTAATTTTAAATGGTTACACTCATCACAGGGCTTTTCATTCTCATAATGAATTTGCTCGAGGAAAAAATCATGTTAATGGTATAGAGTCTTTCTGGAGCTATTGCAAAAGAAGATTGGTAAAATTTAACGGATTAACGAATGAAAAATTCATCTTGCACTTAAAAGAAAGTGAATTTAGATTTAACCATCGAAAACAAGATTTGCTTAAAGTTTTGTTAGAAAAAATTAGAGAAAAGCCTCTTTAAAGTTGTCTAGACCCTAATTATTTTTGTCAGTTTGCAAGTTGTGAATATAAGGCTATTCATAAAATTGATAAATAAATATTTGCAAAATAAAACTGCTCCTCTAAAATGAAGTGCTCTTTTTCGCTATTTGCACTGCAAAAATTAATAACTAATTATTAAATAAACTTAATCAAAAATGTCAGAAATGTTTCAAATTATTCAAAAAACTATTGATGAAAATCCGGTAGTGCTATATATGAAGGGAAATAAAGATTTTCCTCAATGTGGTTTTTCAGCAACAGTTGTGCATATTTTAAAAAATCTATCAATTGATTTTCTTGATATCGATATTTTGGAAGATCAAGAAATGCGTCAAGCGATTAAAGAATTTTCTGATTGGCCTACCGTACCTCAACTTTACATTAAAGGTGAGTTTGTTGGTGGTTGCGATATAATAAAAGAAAGTTTTAAATCTGGAGAATTGCAAGAGATATTAAAAAACCACAATTTAATCTAGTTTTAACGACCATTAATGACTGATTTTGCAATTTCAATTGATAATCTTAAAAAAACTTATCAAAAATCACCTAGAAGCCCTAAAAAAGAGGCGTTAAAAAATATAGACCTAAAAATAAAAAAAGGTTCATTCTTTGGCTTGCTTGGCCCCAATGGTGCTGGAAAGTCAACCATAATAAACATTATAGCGGGTTTGGTTAAAAAATCTTCGGGAACAATTAAGATTGCTGGTATCGATATTGATGAAAACTTGCAAGCAACAAAATTTAAAATCGGTATTGTGCCTCAAGAGTTAATAATTGACCCGTTTTTTAATGTTTTTGAAACTCTCGAAATATATGCTGGCTATTATGGCATAAAAAAATCAGCAAGAAGAACATTTGAAATTATTGAAGCTCTTGGCCTTCAAGAAAAAGCAAAATCGACCCCCAGAAGCTTATCTGGTGGCATGAGAAGAAGGCTTTTAGTTGCTAAGGCATTGGTTCATAATCCAGAAATATTAATCCTTGATGAGCCAACCGCAGGAGTTGACGTTGAGTTAAGAAATCAACTTTGGGAGTATGTAAAAAAACTTAACAGAGAACAAAATACCACTATAGTACTTACAACCCACTATCTTGAAGAGGCGCAAAAATTATGCGATGAAATTGCGGTAATTAATAATGGAGCCGTTATTGCTCAAAAATCAACGGCCGAATTAATGAATATATTAAATTATAAGCAATTATTAATCACAAGTAGAGATAATTTTTTAGGAGATATCAATAATTTATCTAATGCGATTATTGAAAGAGCAAATAATTTTGGTACAAATTCAAACATTATTATTAAAAATAAAGATAATAACTTTGTTATTGAGTATGATCCTAAAAATTTTGAAGTAGAGCAAATTCTTAATATTTTTAATCTCCATAATATTAAAATTGCTGATATATCAACTCGTCAACCAGATTTAGAAGAGGTCTTTAAATATTTAATTAAATCTAATAATTAATTACCAGCCAGATGAAAATAAAATATTTTTTTAAAAGTCAAGAAAAAAAATTAACTAAACAATAATAAAAAACTTGATTATAAAAATTTTATTTTTAAATTATGGCAACTTCATTTTTGAATTTTTAATTTTAAACATAAAACAAAAGCTATGACTAGCATCAAAATTAAAGCGAATATCCGTGAGAATATAGGTTCTATCGCTGCTAAAAAAATAAAAAGAGCCAACCAAATTCCTGCTATAATTTATAGCAATCCTTCTAATATAAATATATCTCTTGATTCGAAAGAATTAGAGCATGAATATTTCAAAGGCGATTTACAATCTACCGTAATATCTCTTGATTTAGACGGTAAAGAATTAAAAGTTATAGCTCATAAAATTGAGCTTGATCCTGTTTCTGACCGCCCTATTCATATTGATTTTTTTAATTGCGATAAACAAAAAACTATTAAAATCCAAGCTAAAATTAGATTTACTGGTCAAGATAAATCTATTGGTTTAAAAAGAGGTGGCTTTTTAAATGTTAGAATGAGAAAAGTTGCGTTAGAGGTTCTTTCTGACAAAGAAATTCCTAATTTCATTGAAGTTGATACCAGTTTAATGAAAGTTGGTCAAAAAATAAGAGCAGCAGATCTTGACATACCAGAATATTCTAAACTCAATGTTAAGGGAACTAATTTGGTTGCCAGCATTACTGGTAGAGCTTCTAAAGAAGATGCAACAGAATCACCTTCGGCTCCTAAAGTAGAAGAAAAAAAGACAGCCCCTAAAAAATAATTTAAAAATACAGAAACATAGTTTTCTGTATTTTCTACTAAATTTGTGGAAAGCCTTCCGAAATAAAATAGCTACTAAACTATGCCAAGAAACTTCTTATTTACTTCGGAATCTGTCTCTTCAGGACATCCAGATAAAATATGCGACCAAATATCTGATGCCTTAGTTGATAAATATCTATCTCTCGACCCTTATTCAAGACTAGCAATTGAAACATTTGCAACTACTAATCAAGTTATAATTGGCGGAGAAATAAGGGCTCCTTACATTCCAAAAGATGATATTGAAAATACTATTCGTAATGTTGTTAAAGATATTGGTTATGAGCAAAAAGGTTTTGATTGGAGAAATTTTAACATCATGAATTTGTTACATAGTCAATCTCCTGATATTGCTGTTGGTGTTGATGCTACACAAAATAAAGAAGAAGGAGCAGGAGATCAAGGAATCATGTTTGGTTATGCCTGCGATGAAACAGAAGAGCAAATGCCTGCACCAATTTATTATGCTCACCGTATTTTGCAAAATATTGAAATTGCTAGAAAATCTAATCCTAATTTTGCAATTCTTGGTCCCGATGCAAAGAGTCAAGTAACTTTAAAATACGAAAGCTCTAAGCCGGTAGAAGCAGAAATAATTCTTGTTTCAATACAACATAAAGAAGGAGTCCAAGTTAACCAAATTATTGATTTAATTTTTCCAATTGTAAAAAATTCTTTACCGGCAGGTTGGTTCAATGAAAATACTAAATTTATGGTTAATCCAACTGGTAAATTTGTCATAGGGGGTCCAGATGGAGATGCTGGCCTAACAGGAAGAAAAATTATTGTTGATAGTTATGGTGGTTCCGCTCCTCACGGAGGTGGTGCATTTTCTGGCAAAGATCCAACTAAAGTTGATCGTTCAGCCGCTTATATGGCAAGATATTTAGCAAAAAATATAGTTGCAGCAAGGCTTGCTAATAGATGTACTATTCAAATTTCTTATGCAATTGGGGTTTCAAAGCCTTTATCTCTATATGTTAATAACCATAAAACTGGTGTTGCTGGTGAAGATTTAGTTAAATTGATTAATGATTTAATAGATCTTAGCCCGAGAGGAATTAGAGAATATTTGCAGCTTAATCGCCCTATCTATCAAAGAACCGCAGTATTTGGTCATTTTGGTAGAAAGCCAGAAATAGACGGTGGCTTTAGTTGGGAAAAAACCGACCTCGTAGAAAAGTTGCTTAAAAAAATTTAATTTAAAAATCAAGCAAAATGCAGTTAACTTTAATGAGAGCAAAAATTCATAGAGCAACTATTACTGAAGCTGATCTTCATTATGAAGGATCTGTTTCAATTGATCTGGATATTCTTGAAAAATCTGGAATTTTACCTAATGAAAAAGTCGACGTTCTCAATATTAATAACGGCGAGAGATTCACAACTTATGCCATTCCAGCCTTAAGAGGTAGTGGTGCAATAAAAATTAATGGTGCAGCCGCTAGAAAAGTGCAGGTTGGAGATTTAACAATAATTATTGCTTATGCATTAATGGATTACCAGCAGGCGCTAAATTTTGTTCCAAATGTTATAATGCTTGATAAAAACAACAAATATTAAATTATTATAAATAAAATATTGATTATTATAAAAATATTTTTAGATTAATCTTTTTTTAACATTATTCACTTTTTCAATTAAAACCTATGAAAAGAACTTGGCAACCCAGTAAATTAGTTCGTAAAAGAAGACACGGCTTTAGGGCTAGAATGTCAACCGTTGGCGGCAGAAGAATTATCGCTAGAAGAAGAGCTAGAGGCAGAGCTGTATTATCGGCATAGTGTTTGAAATATTTTATAATCAAAAATTAATAGAATAACTATCTTTTAAACAAATTTATGAAAATCCTCTCTATTAAAAAATCAAGAGATTTTCAAAATATAAAAAATAAAGGCAAGAAATTTGCCTGTCCTACCCTTATACTCACAAGAATAGAAATTTCTCAAGCCTATAATTTTGATCCAAAAAATAATCTTAATGCAAAGATATTCTCCCGTATTGGCTATGTTATAACAAAAACAATTGGTAATGCGGTGGCAAGAAATCTTGTGAAGAGAAGGTTAAAATCAGCAATTACCGCTCTTAATAACCATAATTTTACTGATAAGGAACCTGATTCTAAGGCTAAGAAAGATGTAATTCTACCAAATTTTGATTATGTTATTATTGCAAGAAAACCAATTATTAACAAAGATTTCACAGAAATTACCCGTGATTTGAAATTCTGCTTTACAAAAATTTCTAAATTTACTGAGTCTTCTAAAAATACTGAAAACAACACCAAATAAATAAAAGATAAATTCTTAATTTAATCCTTTAAATTTTAAAATATGAATAATCAAAAAAATCAAGTAGCAATTGTATTTCCGGGTCAAGGTTCTCAAATATTGGGAATGGGGAAAGATCTCTTCGATAATTTTAAATCGGCAAGAGATGTATTCGAAATAGTTGATGAAAATCTAGGATACAAACTATCTAACATTATTTTTTCTGGTCCTAATGAAGAACTTACCAAAACTGAAAATACTCAGCCTGGATTAATGGCGGTTTCGATGGCGATAATCAAGGTTTTAGAAAGTGATTTTGGTAAAAAATTTACTGATCTTTGCTCTATAACCGCTGGTCATTCATTGGGCGAATATTCTGCTCTTTGCGCAAGTGGCTCTTTTAATATTGCCAATACTGCGAAATTGCTCAAAATTCGCGGTCAAGCAATGGCAAAATGCGGTGCAAGTGGTAAAAGCGAAGGGGCAATGGCAGCAATTCTTGGTGCCGATATAATTGATATTTTAAAGCTAATCGAAGAGGTTAAACAAGACGAGGTTTGTCAAATAGCCAATGATAATTCTACGGGGCAAATTGTTATTAGTGGCAATAAAAGTGCAATTATAAGGGCGGTAGAAAAAGCAAAAGATTTTGGTATTAAAAAAGTAATTATGTTGCCAGTTAGCGGTGCATTTCATTCACAATTAATGCGAGATGCTGAAATTACTATGTCTGAAGCCTTGAGTAAAATCGAGGTGAGTAATAGTAAGGTTCCTGTTATTGCCAATATCTCCGCTCAAATTGTTGGCAATTCATCTACAATAGTGGAATCTCTTGTTAAGCAAATTACGGGAACGGTGAAATGGAGAGAAACTATGTTGTTTATGGAGCAACAAGGCATTAAAAAAATTATTGAAATTGGTTCTGGTAAAGTGCTTGCTGGGCTTGCAACTAGAACATGTAGCTCTTTTTCCGCTCTTTCAATTCAAAATATTGCGGATATTGAAAATTTTTGCAATAATCACTAATCTTCAAAGATCCAGATAAATATTCCAACCTATTTAAAATTTATGCAAAATTTAAATTCAATTTTTTTACAAAAATTCGAAGAAAGAGGCTTCCTTGCTCAAGCAACCGATATTGAACAAATTGATAAATTAGAAAATATTACCGCTTATATTGGCTTTGATTGTACCGCAAAATCTTTGCATATTGGTAGTTTGATGCAAATCATGATATTACGGATATTGCTACAACAAGGGCATAATGCAATTATTCTACTTGGGGGTGGAACTACTAAAATAGGCGATCCTTCCGGCAAAGACGATGCTCGTCAAATGTTAACTGAAAGTCAAATTGCGAATAATCTTGCAGGCATTAAAAAAACTTTAGAAAAGTTTGTTAAAATTAACGATAAGGCTGAATTTACTAACCTTAAACTAATCTCATCGCAAAGAGTCATGAAAGGTGATGGTGGTCAAGCAATTATAGTTAATAATGATGAATGGCTATTGGGGCTTAAATATATTGATTTCTTGAGAGATGTAGGTAGATATTTTTCGGTTAATCGTATGTTGAGTTTTGATTCAGTTAAATTAAGGCTTGATAGAAATCAACCACTTTCATTTATTGAATTTAATTATATGATATTGCAGGCCTATGATTTTTATCACTTAAATAAAAAATATGGCTGCAATTTACAGATAGGTGGATCTGATCAATGGGGAAATATTGTTAATGGGGTTGAACTAATTAGAAAAATTAATGTTGATAAGGTTAAAAATAACAATGAATTAAATAATGTTTTTGGTTTGACTTCGCCTTTACTTACAAATTCTGAAGGTAAAAAAATGGGGAAAACCGCTAATGGTGCAGTTTGGCTTGATGCTGATATGTTTGGAGCATTTGATTATTTTCAATATTTTCGCAATGTTAATGATGTTGATGTAATAAAATTTATTAAATTATTTACCAATTATGATATTGAAATAAGGGAAAAAGTGCATGAAATAACTGGTCAAAACTTTCAAAATATTGATAATTCAATTCCTGATGATGCTCAAATCATTAATAAATTAAAAGAATTATTAGCCTTTGAGGTAACCAAAATATGCCACAATGAAGAAGTTGCCAATAATTGCCTTGCTACCGCCAGAGAAATATTTGTTAATAAAAATTCTCAAGCCTTTATTGAGAAAGAGATAATTTTTGAGCAAGATACAAAAAAACTTTTTGAAATCATTAAAGAAATCGGGGCTAGTGAATCAAATTCTGAAGCTAAAAAATTGATATCAAATAATGCAGTCAAAATCAACTCGCAATTGATTGCAGATATTAACTACCATTTTGATAAAAATACTTATCAAAATCAAAAAATTGACTTATCAATTGGCAAAAAGAAGTTTTATCAAATTTTGTTTAAATAAAATAAATCAACAATCGTCATCTAAAGGCATATTTTTCAAGCTTTGCTGAACTCAACAATGTTAGTTTTACCTTGAGCGGAGTAGTGGAAATTGCATTGGAATTCTATCCCTTGTGGTTAATTTGTATTCCGTTATCATTAAGGTCAAGGGGATGAAGCCCCTTGTTGCCAAAGCAAATTCTTCAAAGCTAAATAACCCTCCCCTTAAGGGAGGGTCGAAGGCAAAGCCTTCGGGGAGGGGTAATAATCTTTACAATAACTCAAAGCCATAATTTTATTAAAAATACTTTCAACCCCCCACCGAACGGCATTAAGCCGTTCGACTCCCCCTCAAGGGGGGGAGTTATTATTCCGAGAGTCGTGCTT
>CAMDGT010000050.1 GCA_945898025.1 Rickettsia typhi
TTTTGTTGTGGCATTTTCTTTTCCTGTTGTGCCAAAAAATGAGGCTAGAATTAGAGTTCAAATTTCTGCGGCTCATCAAAAAGAGCATCTAGATGCTGCAATTGCTGGTTTTATAAAAATTGGTAAAAAACTAGGAGTCATCAAATGAATAAAAAAGATAATGATTTCTTGCAAGAGTTTAGTGAAAAAAATTCTTCTAATAATGAATTTGATAAAAATAACAATCTAAGACTAGAAAAGATTGCTAAAATAGTTGCTGTAGCGATGTTTTTTATTTTAACTATTTTAATTTTTTATATTTTATTTACTTTTTCTGGTAAAAAAGAAATTGTTGCCAAGTCAACAAAATCAAATGTTGTAAATATAAAATTAAATGGCAAGGTTGTCAAAACTAGTTTAGAAAATCAATTTATAATAATTGAAACAGCTTATAATCCATCTAGTAAAACTCAAGAAATTATAAAAATTGACAGCAAAAATGGCAACGAAATATCAAGAATTATATTAAATTTTTAACTATGACTACTCTAAAAATAAAAAAACTACAACATTTTAAAGATCTCCCACTGCCAAAATATGAAACTTCTGGCAGTGCTGGTCTTGATTTAATGGCCTGTATTGACGAAAATTTAATAATTAAACCTCAAGAATTCAAATTAATTCCTACTGGAATATCGATTGCTTTAGAAGAAGGGTTTGAAGCTCAAATTAGACCAAGAAGTGGTCTTGCTTTAAAAAATGGCATAACAGTTCTTAATAGTCCAGGTACTATTGATTCAGATTATCGAGGCGAGATATGCGTTATTCTAATTAACCATTCAAAAGTTGACTTCGTAATTAATAGAGGCATGAGAATTGCTCAAATGATAATAGCTCCATATCAGCAAGCTAATTTGCTAGAAATTGAAATTTTAACCGAAACTAAAAGAGGCTCTGCTGGCTTTGGCTCCACAGGAGTATAAAATAGCAAAATAATAGATTAATAAAAACAAAACTATAAATGTCAATCGTTAATATATCAATTAAAAGGCCAATTTTTGTAACTTGCTCGATGTTAATAATTATTGTGTTGGGCATTGTATCTTTTAAAAAGATGAGTGTTGATTTATTTCCCAATGTTAATATTCCTGTAATATATGTCATCACAAGTTACGAAGGAGCTGGTCCTGCTGAAATAGAATCTTTAATTACCAAGCCTCTAGAAGAGGAAATTAGCACAATCTCTGGAATAAAAAGACTCAACTCTCGCAGTTTAAAAGATTCTAGTCAGGTTATAGTTACGTTTTATCAAAATGTAGATATAAAATATGCTGAACAGCAATTGAGAGATAGAATTAATCGTGCAAAATATAAATTACCGGAAGATATAAAAGACCCAGTGATTCGTAAGGTTGACCCTGCCGATCAGCCAATTATTACAATTGCTCTTGATGCAAATTTAGGGCAGGGCGAGCTTTATGATTTAGCTAATGATTTTGTTAAGCCAAGAATTGAGCAGGCTAACGATGTTGGTTTAGTTGAAATTATAGGTGGCAGGAAAAGAGAAATTCATATTTTGCTTGATATTGAAAAAATGAAACAAAAGCAACTATCGCTTTCTGAAATAGAGCGGCAATTAAGAATGTCTGGCAAGAAAGTAGGTATAGGAACTAGAGATAATGGTAATCAAGAATTATTCTTCACTAGCGATAACGAGCTAAGCGATATAGAGCAAGTAAAAAATTTAGTAGTTAGTTTTTATGGCAATGAAAAAACTATTAGAATAAAAGATATAGGTGAAGTTGTTGATACATTGGAAGATGAAAAATCTCGGGCATTCTTTAATGGCAAAAAAAGCTTGTTTATTGATATTTATCGTCAATCTGATTCTAATCTAGTTGCGGTTTCCGATGCTGTTAATGTTGAATTGAAAAAAATATCTTCTCAAATAAATCAAATGAATGGTGATCCAAAAATTACTATTTTTAAAGATGCTAGCAAATATATCCGCGATAATATTTCTGATGTTTATGAAAGTATTACTATATCTTTAATATTAACAATTATAGTAGTTTTCTTATTTCTTGCCAATGTTCGATCTACTTTTATTACCGCCATTTCATTGCCAATTGCTTTAATTAGTGCCTTTATTTTAATGTATGTGGCTAATTTTTCTTTAAATGTTATCTCTTTGCTGGCTCTAAGTCTTTCTGTTGGCTTATTAGTTGATGATGCAATTGTAGTTACTGAAAATATCTATCGTAAAATTGAAGGGGGAATGACTCCTAAACAGGCTTCAATCGAAGCAACAAACGAAATATTGCTTGCAATTATAGCAATAACTTTAGTTGTTATTTCAGTATTTACTCCTGTTGCCTTTATGAAAGGTGCGGTTGGTGAGTTTATGAAGCAATTTGGCTTAACGATGTCTTTTGCAATGATTGTTAGTTTTGTTGTTGCTATTACAATAATCCCAGTATTGTGTGCTTACTTATCAGGAACTAAGGCGGTCGAACAAAATAAAGACTCAATTATTAAGAAAATTTTACAATCTTTTAATAATTTTCAAAATAAATTAGAGGGATATTATGAAAAAACTCTTACTTTTTCAATCAATAGACCTATTGTAATTATTTCAATTATTGTTGCTATTTTTGTTGCTAGTATTTTTGCTTTAAAATTTGTTCCTAAGAATTTTTTACCAGAAAATGATAGCGGGGAAATTGTTGTTTCTCTTGAGTTGGAGGCTGATGCTAATATAAATTATACCAATCGAATTGCCAATGAAATAGATGGAGTAATTCGTTCAAATCAAGAGGTTTTATTAACGGCTTATAGCGTTGGTTTTTATGGTTCTAGTCAGTCAAATCGCTCTAATTTTTATGTTAAATTAAAACCTAGCAAGGAAAGAGATGTAAGAACTAGTGATTTTAAAAATAGACTTCGTGAACAATTGAAGATATTTAAAATTGCCAACCCTATTGTTAAGGATTATGATCCAGCAGGAACTGGCTTTAGAGGTCAGCCATTTAATTTGCTCTTAATTTCTCCTAATCAAAAAATTCTCGAAGAAACTGCCTTAAAAGTTATTGAAAAACTTAGGTCTGATTCCCGTCTTAAAGAAGTAGATACTAGCAATAAAAGTACTAGATTAGAGTTTAAGGTAAATTTAAAGGAAGATAAAGCCAAATTATACGGAACTAATTCGCAATTGGTTGGAGAAGAATTGAGAGGCTATATTGAGGGCTATAAGACAACGAAATTTAAGCAAAATGATAAAGAATACGATGTTCGCCTGAGATTACAAAATAATCAAAATGATTTATTAAAAAACTTTAATCAAATTTATGTTTCAAACATTAATCAAAAATTAATAAAATTATCCGATATATCAACAATTAATCAAGCCAGAGCTCCTGCTGATATAAATAGACAAGATAGAGGTAGGTATATACAAATTAGTGCCAGTTTAGCTCCTAAAGTAGGTCTTGGCAATATTATTGATGAAGTCGCTAACGAACTAACGGATGGTAAATTAAAATTACCGCCAGAAGTAAGATTTACATTTGTTGGTGAATCGGAAAATATGAAAGATTTACAAGAGTCAACAGGTGTTGTAATGGGATTGGGTATATTATTTATTTACCTGATATTAAGTAGTTTATATGAATCTTTTATAACTCCTTTTATCATTTTGTTATCTTTGCCTTTAGCTCTCTGTGGTGCTTTTATCGCTCTTTTTATAACTCAACAAAGTTTTAATATCTTTACCATTTTGGGAATATTTCTTTTGATTGGGGTTTCGAGTAAAAACTCAATTTTATTAATTGATTTTGCCAATCAAGCAATTGAACAAGGAAAATCAAGAGCTGAGGCAATTCTTATTGCTGGTAAAACAAGATTGCGACCAATTTTAATGACTTCATTCGCATTAATCGCAGGAACGATTCCAATTGCAATTGGTTTAAGCGAGGCATCAAAACCAAGAATTGCAATGGGTATAGCGATTATTGGCGGAATGATTTCTTCTACAATTTTTAGCTTAGTTCTTGTTCCTGCAATATTTAGTTATGTTGATCGCTTTCGAGTTTGGATAAAAGAAAAACTGAGTCAATTTGTAGGTTAATAATCAATATCTTCATTATGATTAATTGTTTTTTTTGCAGTAATGATCTTTTTTTCTTTCTCAAGATCATTTTATCCTCCGTTGCTTCTTTTTTAATAAGTTTTTTTACAATTAAATTATTTTTAAGTAAATTAAAGCAAAAATTTATTCAGCCAATTAGGTTGGAAGGTCCAAAAACTCATATTATTAACAAAAAAAATACCCCCACTATCGGCGGTTTGTTTATCGTATTGGCAACCATAATAAGTACTTCAATATTTGCGGGGCTAAAAAATCAATATATCTTAATTGCATTATTTGTTTTCTTATCATTTGCAATAATCGGTTTTATTGATGATTTAATAAAGATAATTTATAAAAATCCTAATGGTCTTCGTGGTTCAATAAAGCTAGTGATTCAATTTTTAATTGGTGGAGTTGTTATATTATGGCTTGGCAGTGTTAATTTAATTCATTTTAACTACATACTAAGAATTCCTTTGCTAAATGAAGTTTATCAACTTGATATAGGTTATATTTATCCATTATTTATAACTTTTTTTATCGTTGGAATTGCTAATGCCGTTAATTTAACTGATGGTCTAGATGGTTTGGTTTCTGTACCATCAATTATTGCATTATTATTTTTAACCTTCTTAATTGCCGTAGCTAACAATAATTATTTAGCTAATTTATTCTCTACAAACATTATTTTTAATTCAAAGCCTTTAATAATTTTTACAAGCTCATTAATATTTGCAATTATTGGTTTTCTTATGTTCAATATTAGGCCTGCAAAAATTTTTATGGGAGATGTCGGTAGCCTTGCAATTGGCTCAGTTCTTGGTTTAATGGCAGTAATAATAAAACAAGAATTTGTCTTCTTAGTTATCGCTTTATTGTTCTTAATTGAAGCTTTATCAGTATTTATACAGGTTGTGTCTTATAAAATTCGTAAAAAAAGAGTGTTTCTAATGGCTCCATTACATCATCACTTTGAAAAAAAAGGTTGGAGTGAAAATAAGGTGGTAATAGTTTTTTGGCTTTTTGCGGTTTTATTTGCAAGTTTTGGAATGTTGATTTTATATATTTTATCTTTACATTCTTAATTCATATAAATTTTATTAAAATTATGTCAAAAAAACCTCGTATTTATCTATATGATTCAACTTTAAGGGACGGTGCTCAAACTAGCACGGTCAATTTTACCCTTAATGATAAAATTGAAATTGCTAAAATGCTTAACGATCTGGGAATTGACTACATAGAAGGCGGTTGGCCGGGAGCAAACCCACTCGATGATGAGTTTTTTTCTAATTTACCAAATTTAAACAATTCAAAATTTGTTGCTTTTGGAATGACGAGAAGAAACAAAATCTCAGCACAAAATGATGAAGGAATAAACTCTCTTATTAATAGCAATGTTGGCTCCGTGTGTATTGTTGGCAAAAGTTGGGATTTTCAATTAAATAATGCTATCAATGTGACTCAGGAAGAGAATCTAGCAATGATAGGAGAATCAATTGCATATATTAATAAAAAGAAGAAAGAGGCAATGTTTGATGCAGAGCATTTTTTTGATGGTTACAAATCTAATCGAAAATTTGCTCTAGAATGTTTAAAAACGGCTTTCCATAATAAAGCTAGATGGATAATATTATGCGATACTAATGGAGGCACTCTACCAAATGAGATTGAGCAGATTATAAATGAAGTTACTAAAGAAATTCCGGGAGAATATCTAGGAATTCACTGTCACAACGACACCGGGAATGCGATAGCAAATTCCTTAATGGCAGTAAAAGCAGGAGTTAGGCAAGTTCAAGGTACAATTAATGGTCTTGGTGAAAGATGTGGCAATGCCAATCTTGTCTCTATTATTCCTAATCTTGTTTTAAAAATGGGTTACGATGTTGGTATTAAAGATTCTCAATTAAAAAATTTGGTAAAAACCTCTAATTTTCTTGATGATTTATTAAACCAAGAAAGAAACAAATTCGCTCCATTTGTTGGTAAATATGCTTTTGCGCACAAGGGCGGGCTTCATGTTTCTGCAGTAATGAAAAATCCAGAATGTTATGAGCATATAAATCCTGAATCCGTAGGCAATAAAAGACAAATCATGATATCGAATCAAGCCGGTCGTTCCAATATTATCTCTCGCCTTAAAGATATAGGAATTGACCCCGATAAAGATATAAAATTTAGCCAAATATCTGATTTAGTTAACAAGGTAAAAGATCTTGAAGCTAAAGGTTATGCTTTTGATGGTGCTGATGCAAGTTTTGAATTATTAGTTAACAAATCTCTTTCTGTGGTTCCGAGCTTTTTTGAATTGATTAGTTTTAGAGTCTTAAATGAAAGAAAATTCAATAAAAATGGTAAAATAACTACCACCGCTGAGGCAACAATTAAAATTAAAATTGATAATAAAACAATAATGACGGTAGCCGAAGGAAATGGTCCGGTTAATGCTCTAGATAAATCACTTCGCAAGGCATTGATAAAAAAATATCCAGCTCTAAAAAGTGTTAAGTTGATTGATTATAAAGTAAGAATTTTACCTTCTTCGCAAGATTCAAGTCAAAAAAAACATCAAGGAACTAAGGCAATCACAAGGGTTCAAATTGAATCTGGAGATAATTTTGGCAATAAATGGTCAACAATCGGAGTTTCTGAAAATATTGTTGATGCATCATTTTATGCAATTTACGATAGTATAAATTACAAACTAATGAAAGAGTTGAAATAATTAATGCTTTGAAAGTTAATCAAAATGTAAGCAGAATTGATAATAAATTTTTTTAAAACCCCGATGAAACTATTGTTATATTGCCCCTCTGACCTTCTTAAATCAGTAGAGAGTTAATTTAAGAGCTTCAGCTTCAAATTTATTGCAAAGGCTTTGTAGTAGATGAAATAAAATAGTTTTTAAATTAAGTTTTAATAATTAAAAACTTTTTTACCAACTAATTGATTTCTTAGTTCAGGAAATCTAACCTTTTCACCAAGCCATATCTCAATAAAATCTTTGATTATTAAAGGGTTGTTAATTTTTTCAATAAATTTTGAATTATGAAAAATTAATAAATTATTTGAATCGATTTTGAGAGCAATTTTAATGTCTCCTTTTTTAATATCCCGAAAAGTTCTATTAAATGCCAGTTTATATTCTAATTTTTGTTGCTGAGTAAGGCTTTTAAATCTTAATATTTCATCAACAGTTTTTTCAACTAAAAATTTTTTACTAAAATTTTGATTATATTTTATTGCGATCGCAATTTCTGGATATTGTGCAATCGCAAGGTTTGCTGAACTCTGATTGAGGCGATTTTGGTTATTGAATTCGTTGTTTGAATATAAAAATATATCATAAATTTTTCTTCCAAAAAATTTTAATTCTCCTTCTCCAATAAGAATTGAATTTTTTATATATTGATTAGTTGTTTTTTCTATCTCTTGCTTGACCTCATTATAACTTGCATTTGCATTTATTGATAAAGAAATTCCAATAAATGCAACAATCAAAAAGAATAATTTATGAAATATATTTTGCTTATTGATTAATTTCATTGTTATTTTTAAAAATTTTCTGCTTTTTTTGCTATATCTGTTCGATAAAAACCATCTTGCCAATCAATTTTATCTATCGCCTCATAGGCAATAGCTCTAGCGGTTTTAAAATTATTTGCTTTAGCGATAATATTCAAAACTCTTCCGCCGTCAGAAGTCAATTCTTGATTATTTAATATTGTGCCAGCATGTAAAATAGATAAATTATTAACTTTATCAAGACTTTCATCTATTTTTATTGTTGTGCCATTTTTATAATTTTCAGGGTATCCCTTACTCGCCATTA
>CAMDGT010000051.1 GCA_945898025.1 Rickettsia typhi
ATTTTTTAACAAAAATAATGGTGTTAAATTTCATATATCGTAAATTATGGTGCCTCTTTTTCTGGAAAAAGAGGTTTGTAGTGTTAAAAGGTGTTATATTTTGGTTTTGAAGAGTCTTTAGTGGTGATTCAGACTCTTAAATTTGGTGAGAATTAGGTAATTATTTATTAGTAGAGCTAACAGCATTAGATGCTGGAGCATTATTTACCGGAACATTGCTTGGATTAGAAGCTGGGTTATTGCTAGGGTTTTGATTCGCTGGCTCAACATTATTAACTTGCTCATTGCTATTAATATTTGTGTTTTGTGAATTATTTGCAGGCTGATTTTGCTCAATGTTTAACTCTTCTGTACTTTCTTCATTAGAGAGATCGGGCAATTCTAGCTCTTCCTCTTTTGCTTCAAAAAGCCAGCTAGCATGGGATTTGATAGGGTCAGAATATTTCACTCCGGCCAAAAATGTTACCACTAGTAATGCAAAAAATATTGCTAATTCTGTAATTTTATTTTTATTCATTTTTTAAATTTGTTAAAATTATTATTAAATCTAAGGCATCTTTTATAAGCTAAATTTTATAAAATTTTTAGCTAAGATAAAAGCGCAGAATAATTTATAAATAAATAATTTAATTTCAAGAAATTAAATTATTTATTTATTTTCTTATAATTGTTGAAGAAATATTCATTTCTCTAGTTCTAATCATTCTTATTTTTTGATTGCGGAATCTTTTTTTTGCAATAATAAAGCTTTTACTTTTATGTATTTTATTGAGTAAATTATCTCTTGAAAATACTGCAATATCAATCATTTCCAATATTTTTCTAAATTGATTCCAGTGATGAAAATTAAATAATGAATCTGCTCCCATGATCCATGTAAATTGCAGTTTTGGATATTTTTTTTGTAAGTAATTTATTAATTTATAGCTGTGAATTTCTGAATATGGTTTAATTTTAATTTTTGGATTATTGTTAGTTATTTTAACGCAGAGATTTACTCTTGTTTCGTATGGTTGATAAAGATTTATATCTTTTAGGGTGTTGTATTTAGTAGGAACCCACCATAATTGATTAAGATTAAGTTTTCTTATTGCTAGATTGCTGATATTTATGTGTCCTTGATGAGGGGGGTTAAAGCTTCCTCCTAGAATGCCGATTTTCAAAATTTTTAACCAATAATTATGGCTAGCAACATTAAGAAGCCAATTTTCTGATTTGCTTTAAAAGCTTTTAAGCACTGATTGGAATCTTTAAAATCGCATCTTTTTATAATTTCAATAAGCCATATTACCGCCATTAGATTGATAATAATGTATCCTATTGAGAAATTAGCGATTGGTGCAATTAATAACAATAAAGTAAGCTGAATTATTGCGATTATTCCTAAAATATATTTAGGGTGTTTATAAAATTTGATAGCAGTAGATTTCGTGCCTATTCGCAGGTCATCTTCAACATCTTGAAAAGCATAAATACTATCGTAAATTACAGTCCATAATATGGTCGCTAAATACAATATTAAGGATATCAAATTAATTGAATTAGTTAGGGCAATTGTTGATAAAATAATCGGGCTATTAAATGTGATTCCCAAAAAAATTTGTGGAAAATAGGTGATTCTTTTCATTAATGGATATATTGCCACCAGCCCAGCAATTGCAAATCCTGCAATAATGGTTTTGAAATTAAATTGCAACAAAATTATCAAGCTAATTACAAGAGTGACTGCTAACATTATCAAGGCTTGGTGTGGGCTAATTATATTTGAGGCAAGGGGGCGATTCTTTGTTCGTTTAACATTTTTATCAAAATTAATATCTAGTAAGTCATTGATTATGCAACCAGCACTCCTCATGAATATTGCTCCAATTGAAAATAATATAATGGTTTTAATCAGAGTATCATGATTAATTGCAAATATTTGATTATTTAAGAAAATGCCCATCAACGCAGGAATTAACAATAAGAATATCCCTGCTGGATTATTTAACCTCATTAAAATTGCTATATTTTTCAGCAAAAATTTTTGTTTTGTTGTTGTTTTCATTATTGATTTTGCTGTAAAAATTCTATTATTTTGGAATTTGTAATTTTGGTTTCTTTTCCTTTGTCAAAGTTTTTAACAATTAATTCTTGGTTCTTTATTTCATTTTCTCCGATTATAATAACCCATTTTGCATTAACTTGAGTTGCAAATTTTAGCTGTTTTTTAAAATTACTATTTGCCATAAATTCAGTATAAAAATTATTCTCACGAAGTTTACAACTAATGTTAAATGCTTTATTTTCAGAATCTTCGCCGATATAAATTACTACAATTGGTCGCGATTTATTTTCTGTAAAGTGAGTATTTTCTTCTATCATAATCATTATTCTTTCTATTCCTCCTGCAAAACCAAATGCGGGAAGGTTCTTACCTCCCATTTGCTGACTGAGATTGTCATATCTTCCACCAGCTAAAACCGCATTTTGTGCGCCTTGATGATTATTGATGAATTCAAAAACTGTAGAATTATAGTAATCTAAGCCTCTAACTAAGCGATAATCGACCTCAAACTCAATATTGGAGGCAGTTAACAAATCAAGAATCTTACCGAATCTTGAGTTTGCATCGTTATCAAAGAAATTTTTAATCTGAGGTGCATCAAGTGATATTTCAATGTCTTTTTGGTTTTTTGAATCGAGAATTCTTAGTGGATTCTTGTGAAGACGGGCTTTAGAGTCTTCTGATAATTGATCTTGGTATTTGCTAAAAAATTTAATTAATTCTTCTTGATAAAGATTTTTTATTGCATTTGAGCCCAAAGAATTAATAATCAATTTAGTGTTATTTTTAATTCCTAATTCTTGTAGTAATTTATTGGCAAGCATTAAATTTTGTACATCGCAAAAAATGCTGTCATCGCCAAAGCATTCAAAATTAATTTGATGAAATTGTCTTTGTCTGCCTTTTTGAGGTCTGTCATAGCGAAATAGAGGGCCGTAAGAAAATAATTTTACAGGTAAATTATTGGTTAATTGAGAATTTTCAATAATTGCTCTAACGATTGATGCGGTGAATTCTGGTCTTAAGGTGAGGTAATTGCTTCCTCTGTCAAGAAATTTATAAACTTCTTTACTGATAATATCTGAATTATCGCCGAGATTTCTTTCGAAAATTTCACTAAATTCAAATATTGGGGTTTGTAATTCCTGAAATCCAAAGATTTTGCTATATTTTTTAGCATTTTCAATGATGTGATTGAATCTTGCTATATCAATTCCAAATAAGTCTTTTGTGCCTCTTACGGCTTGTATTTTGTGATTATTCATAAATTATTATTTTGTTTAATTTCCTTCAAATTCAAAAATTAAATCTTGTAATTGTTTTGTAATATTTGAGGGAATATTTCTAATTGGACTGCATAGTTCTAATGCTCTTTTAGCATTATCAACAGCAATTTTATATTGATAGTTATTGGGATCGAGATAATTTTCACTTTTAATTTGTTGGTATATATCTGATTCAATAGTGCCGTCTTTATTAATTTTAGCCTTAGTAACAACTTTTTGATTGCTATATTTACGACTCTCAAAAATTGCTCTCTGATAACATAGCTTTATTTGTGCTTGAATGTTAAATTTCTGTCTATTAGATAAGCCATTAGCCTCAAAATTAAAGGCTTTTCTTGAGTTAATAATTTCTAGTGTTTTGTTGCTTGAATTGATTTCATTTGTTGAAATTGAATTTTCATTGTTATTATCTAATTTCTCTTGATTTGTTTCGATTCTTTCGTTGCTAGATAATGCTTTGTATTCTGGTTCTGGGGTAGAATTTTCAGATTGATTAATATTTAATTTTTCTGTACTTAACAAATATTTAACCGAGTTGGGTTTTATTTTGGCAATAATGCTAGGTTTGTTAATATTTTGGGGGTTTTGATTTGGTATTGTAGGCTTTAATTGCTCCGATGTTTGTTTTTTAATTTTCTGTTCAGATGTTTTTGGTGTTATTTTTTCTAAATTTTGAGGAGCTTTTTTTATTTGATTAACGGTTGATTTTATTTGACTCAAAGCATCTTTGCTATTGTCTACAACCATAAAGCCTACTTTTATTTCTTTTGTTTTGGTTGAGCTAGGTTGCTGAATCTTAAAATTTGCATAAAGCAAGAATGATATCAAGCTGTGTAAGAAAACTGAGTAAGCTAAATTTTTTATCATTGAATTAATTCAGTTACTAAAATAACTTGATTAAAGCCGGCTAGATTTATAATTTTAACCGCTTCCATTACTATGCCATAATCAAGGTTTTTATCTGCCCTGATATGAATTTTTGTTGATAGATCTCCTCCAGATACAACGATAAGACGGGAAGCAAGGTTTGATACGTTGGAAACCACATCATCAATGTAAATATCTTGGTTTGACTTTATTGAAATAGTGATTGATTTATTTTTGTCAGTTTCAGGGGTCGCTACACCTTGAGGCAGTTCAATATTAACTCCGCTTGTCATCATTGGTGCGGCCACCATAAAAATTATTAACAATACGAGTAGAATATCGACGAAAGGGGTTATATTTATTTCGCTAATTGCAACCCTTTTTTTGTTGTGACGATTTGTATTGTTGATTTTAAAACCCATTATTGAGAAAGATTTTGATTTTTTGCAATAAATAATTTGTTAGAAATAGGTGTCAATGTATCAATATTTTCTAGTCTAAGAACAACATTTTGATCCAGTTCGTTGGTTGACTCAATTCTTTTTAAAAAAGTTGGATTAAGATTAAAAGCTATTTTTGATTCAATTTGCGGTTGTTCTTTTTGGTTTTGCTTTAAAGATATAATGATTTCTTGTTCGTTTTTGATGATATTTGTAATTGATATTTTTGGATCGCTAAAAGAGATATTATTTTTCAACAAAAAAGATGCCGGAGTGCTACTTGAATCAATGTATGAAGTTTCTTCTAGCTCAAGATCTTGGTAGATTAGTTTTGAACCATTGATGATAATTAGTATTTTTGGTTTAGTTTGATATTCGATTCTAATTTTTCCGTTTTTGTCGTTTTTAGATAAGAAAAACTTGCCTTTAGCAGTTTTCTCACTTGATTCTTGGTAAAAATTTGCAGAAAATTGCTTAATGTTGTTTAGATAATTTTCTATTACGAATAAATCTTCTTGGTGTTTTAGTAATAAATCTGTTTTTGCAATGCTTTGATTAATGTTAAATATAAAAAAACAAGCAAAAAAAAGTAAAATTTTTAGGTTTTTAGATGTTGTTATTAATGACGAAGAGCCTATTTTAAAACTATTTGAGTATCTGTTGATATTATTTTTAATGGATATAAAATAGGACGATTTCCCTTGCATTTTTATAGAGATTATTTGGAATAATAAGCTTTTTTATCTAGACCGCCTTCAGATTTGTCTACAATTAAGGTAATTGCACTATCGCCAGTGATATTGATTGTTGTTCTTATCATGTCAAGAACGCGATCGATACCAAGAATGATTCCAATTCCTTCAATTGGAAGATTGACCGATGAAAGAACCATTCCCATGAATATTATTGATCCGCTTGGAATTCCTGCCGCTCCAATTGAGCCAAATGTGCAGGTTAAAATTAACATCAAGTAATTATGATAAGTTAGGTCAATTCCGTATGCTTGAGCAAAAAATAATGCACAAATACCAAGATAAATTGCCGTTCCATCCATATTTATACAAACTCCAAGAGGCATTAAAAAATTAGAGTTAGTCTTGGATACACCCATTTTTTGTTGTAATTGCGACATTGCAGTTGAAAGAGTTGCTTTACTACTGCTGGTTGAGAAAGCAATTGATTGAGTAAAAAGAATTTTGCGATAAAATGGTAGGGGAGATAATCTGGCAAATATCAGAATCATTAATCCAAAAACTAAGTATTGAACTACACAAGAACCAAGAAAAACAATAATTAGTTTTGTTAAAGATTGTAATACATCAAGACCTTGAGTTCCAACAACCCAAGAAATAAAGCCAAAAACTCCAAATGGAGCAAGTTTAATGATAATTTCAATCATTTTAAAGGTTACTTGCGATGCGGAGTAGATGAAATCTTTAACTGGTTTTGCTTTTTCTCCAACAAGATTTATAGTAATTCCAGTAAAAATTGAAAAAATAATAATTTGCAAGAAATTATCTTCAGTCATTGATCTAATTGGATTGGTTGGGATAAGGCCAAGTAGAAATTCAGAAATAGTGGGAGGGGTTTTTTTTGCAACGGTTGCAGTTTCTACTCCACCTTTTAAAATTGAGTTTAGATCTATTCCTGCTCCAGGTTCAAAAATTGTTCCCGCAGCGAGACCGATTAAAACTGCAAAAACAGAGGTTAAGATGTAGCTAGCAAAGCCTTTAATGCCAATTTTGGTAAAGTTTCCTTCGCCACTCATCGAGGTAATGCCAGACAATAAAGCAAAAAATATTAATGGCACAATTACCATTTTTACTAAATTTATAAAAATAGTGCCAAAAATTTTTAGGTTTACTGCATCTTCTTTTAAGTATAGACCAGCTATAATTCCTAGGATAAGACCAATAATGACTTGTTGCCAAAGTTTCATAATTTTGTTAAATTTGGTTTGTTATAATTAAGATTTTATTGCTTAATTTTTTTGTTAATCTTACTTGATTTTCAATAGTTTTTAGATATTTAGTCAATCGCCACAAGAGTTATTAATTTAATTTAAAAGTTGATAAATATTGAACCTAATTTTTTTTAAGTCAAGTTTTTTCTAAGTTAGCAATTTTGATGTGGTATAGTAAATTTTATTTTTTATAGTTTATTTGTTTTTCTATAGACTCTCTAATGATTCTTAGTTCATGATTTTGTAGTGGTATTAACCCTTTACCGGTTAAATATCCGTTGATTCCTAAATGTTCATTTCCAATTATTTCTAGAATAAAATCGTTCATTTTATAAGCATAATTCAAATGTTCTTTTTTTGCATAAATGAATAAAGGTCTTGAAATCGAATATAGTTGGGAGGTTATATTTTCAATATTAGGATTGATGTTATTAATGTTGATTCCTGCTATTATATTTTGATTTTCTTGTAAAAAATTAAAACCAAATATTCCTAAAGCTTTTTCGTCATTAACTAATTTCTGAATAATTAGATTATCGTTTTCTCCCGCTTCTATAAATACTCCGTCCGTTCTTATAACTCGGCATTTTTTCTGACGAATTTTTTTATCTGGATATAATTTGACAAAGCTTTGATGATTCATGCAGGGCTTCTCAATTGCAAGTTCAACAAAAGCATCTCTAGTTCCAGAGCTGGTTGGTGGACCATATATTCTGATTGGGATATTTGGCAATTGCGGATTAATTTCATTCCACTTTTTATATTTATTGGCATCTAATTTCGCATTTTCATCGGGAATTTCTGCTATAAGAGCAAGAAACAATTGCTCTAAAGATAAGTTTTTGATTATCGCATTTTGTTGATCGGTTTTTTTCCCCGCCAAAACTATTCCATCATAACCAATTTTTATTTCTATTGGAATGTTGATTTTGTTGCTTTCGCAATATTTTATTTCACTTATTTCAATTTTTCTTGAGGCGTTGATGAAATCTGGATAAAGTTCCCCAGCTCCACTACAAAAGATCTTGAATCCGCCACCGGTTCCATTTGATTCAACGATTGGACTTTTTGCATTTTTATCATTTAATTTTTCAATTCTACTGAAATCTTCTGCGATATTGGCAATAAAGGGGTAAACGGTTGAAGAGCCAACAATTTGCAAATGCTTTCTTTTAAAATTGCTTAGGGCTTTATCTTTGTTGTTTGCTTGAGAATCTAAAGGCAGGGAATTTGATAATATTATTGATGCAAGAA
>CAMDGT010000052.1 GCA_945898025.1 Rickettsia typhi
CCCGAAAAACCCCTTAAAAAACCCCTTAAAAAACCCCTTAAAAAACCCCTTAAAAAACCCTTAAAAAAAACTTGAAAAACCCCCGAAAAACCCCCGAAAAAAACTATGGAGATAAAGGGTTTGGAGCTGAATTATTTAGGATTTAAGATTTTATGGGGCTGGGGGTGAATTTTTAGAGGTGCCCTTAAATGATTTTTTCCTCTAGCAAATTTATTATGAGAATGAAAAACTCGATGATGAGTGTAACCATTTAAAATTAAGCCATCGTAAACCTTCCAACCATCAACATTAATCGTTGAATCTTCGAGAATTTTTTCTTGAATAAATCAATTTACCAACTCATTTTGGAAAAGAGCCAAGAATTTTTTCACCCTTATAGCCAAGGGCGATTAGATAAAATTCGCTAGAATCTTTGCGGGAAGAGTCTGGTTTGAAATAGTGAATTTTGTTAAAATGTTTTTGCAGTTGTTGAATCAATATTTTAGAGCTTCCGCCCTGAAATATCTTACCAATAAAACAACCATTTTCATTGAGAATTTGCACAGCAAGATCAAGAGCATCTTCAAGTAGATTAATGATTCTTAAATGATCTGCCTTATTGTTGCCCGTTGAATTTGATGCCATATCAGACATCACAACATTGCATTTACCTTTTTGATTGTGAGGAATGTTTTTTAGCAAATCGATTATTGAACTTTTTGCTTCATCGGCAAGAAAATCACACTGAACAAATTCGACTCCGGCTATTTTGTCAAATGGCAATAGATCTATTGCTACAACTCTACCTTCTCCAACTATTTTTACAACAAATTGACTCCAACCACCTGGAGAGGAACCTAAATCAACCACTACATGATCTTTTTTAAAGATTTTAAATTTTTTATCTATTTCAATAATTTTAAATGCAGAACGGGACCTCCAGCCCTCTGTTTTAGCCTTAACAACAAAAGGGTCGTTAATTTGCCTTCTTAGCCATTTTTGCGAAGATTTACTAAATTTTTTAGCATTTTTAAGAATCTTGAATTGGTTAGACATTTTACCCTACTTTAAAAGTAGAAATATCTTCAGTAGTGAGTGTTTTAGATTCATCGACTAACATAACTGGAATATCATCAATAATTGGAAAAACTAATTTTGAATCAATGCACCAAAATTCGTTGGTTTTATCTTGATAAATTAAATTGCCAAAACAATGTGGACAGCATAAAATGCTTAATAGCCCTGTTATTTTATGATTAACCATCTATTACAACAACATCAATATTGGATTTTCAATAAAATTACGAAGAGCCTTTAAAAATTCAGCAGCAACCGCCCCATCAACACAACGATGATCCGCAGAAAGTGTAATATTCATCATATTTGCCACCTTTATTAAACCATTTACTGCGATTGGCTTTTCAACAGCCCTAGAAACAGCTAAAATACAGCTTTGCGGAGGGTTAACAATTGCAGAAAAATTATCAATTCCATACATTCCAAGGTTAGAAATACTAAAAGAACCACCTTGAAATTCTTCGGGTTGCAATTTTCCTTCGCGAGCTTTTTTTGCGAGCAATTTCATTTCGCTAGAAATTTCAACAATTGATTTTTGGTCAGCATTTTTTACAATTGGAGTTATTAAGCCACCTTCAATAGCCACCGCAACTGAAATATCAACATTATTAAATAATAATAAGGATTCATCACTCCAAGAGGAATTAGCATTAGGAACCTTGTTTAAAGACATCGCACAAGCTTTAATAATTAAATCATTGACTGATATTTTATATACAGGCTTTTCGTTGCTATCGATATCGGCAACAGAATTCATTGAAGCCCTAACTTCAAGCATTTTATCTATATTGAGTTCGCAAGATAAATAAAAATGCGGAATATTTTGTTTTGATTCAAGTAAGCGACGAGCTATAACCTTGCGGATATTGCTATTTTTAACAGTGGTAAATTCTTGCGGATTTCTATTTACCCCTAGAGCAAGGTTTGGCTTTGATTTCAAGGCATTCAAAACATCGTCTTTAACTATTCTGCCAAATGGGCCAGAGCCTAAATGAGCAATGGTTGAAAGTTTTAAATTATTATTTTCGGCGATTCTTTTAGCAAGAGGGCTAGCTTTAATTTTGTGAGAATTATCTATTACTAAATTTATAGAAGAATTTTCAATGCTAGAAGGTTTATTTTCTTGATTTGAGTTAGCTTGATTATGGCTTTGACCACTGGTTTTATTAGCTTCTTGATTGTTGTTGGGTTTATTATTTTCTGGCTGCTTGATTTGATAGTTTTTTATCGATTCTAAAGTTTCGCCCTCTTCGATAATCAGAGCAATCAAACTATTGACAGCAACATTTTCAGTGCCTGCAGGCACTATTATTTTTGCAAGAATTCCCGCATCAACAGCCTCAACCTCCATGGTTGCTTTATCGGTTTCAATTTCTGCGATTACTTCACCAGCCTTGATTTTGTCTCCCTCTTTTTTTATCCAAGTAGCAAGGTTGCCCTCTTTCATGGTTGGAGACAGTGCTGGCATCAAAATTTCAATTGGCATGAATTCAATAAAATAAAATTAGTAAAAATAGCAATTTTTAAATATAAAAAAAGTTTTTTGCAAGAGCAACTAAATATTGCAAGTAAAATATTAGTTTTTTAACAATAGAAATTTAGGCTTATTATTTAAGCCAATCTCTTTTTTTAAAAAATATTACCTGCAAAATAGTAATAAAAATCATTAAACCAGTAAAGATAATGAATCCAAACGGGCTATTACTGGCTGGAATACCGCCGACATTCATTCCAAATAGGCCTGTTAAAAAGGTTAAAGGCATGAATATTACTGTTATTAAAGAAATTTTATACATATGGCGATTCAGCTTATCATTTATGATATTAACAATTTCATCATTTAATATTTTTGACCTTTCTTTTAATTCATTAGTTTCTTCTATCATTCTAGTAATTTGATCGTAATTTTCTTGAAAATGTCTCTTTGCCCAATCGTCTATCCATAAATATTCGCAATTTTTTAATTTTTGAATAACTTCTTTTTGAGGCGAGAGGTATCTCTTAAATGTTACAAACTGGCTTCTTAATTCCAATAATTCATTTTTCAACAATTGTTCTTGTAAGGTTTTTTTGCCGTTATTTTTTTTACCATTATTAAGGGTTGAATCTTCTAACCTATCTAATCTTTGCGATAAATTAAGCATTTCCGTAGAAATTTCCGATAGAATTTGGTAAATCAAATTATATAAAAATTCACCAGAACCTTTGATTTTTCTGCCTTTCTCAAGATTATTTTTAAAATCAAACAAGGCATTCATTTCTCGCTTTTGAATAGTAATGACGCGATATTGATCCACCCATATTCTTAAAGAAACCATATCATCGGAGTCGGCATTAATATTGGTATTAATACCCCTTAATATTATCAATAAGCCACCTTCAAACTCCATCACTCTAGAACGAGTTTCTTGCGCAAGCAATGCATCGATAATTAAGTGATCGAGATAAGGAACATTAGTTTCTAGCCAATATTTTGTAGGTGTGGCATTGCCGTCGAGATGAACCCAAGACAAATTACTATTCTCAAGCTCCGTGGCGATTTGATTATCTTCGAGAGCTAATATTGAACCCTGCTCTTCAAAAGAATATGAAAATATAACTGGTTGCTGATTATTCATCAGGCTGAATAATTAATGTTTGATTGGGACGAAATTTTGTCAATTCTGGTGGCAAATTTGACAAAGAAGGTATTTGAGATTGTTCAACTTTTTTAACATCTACATTATCTTTAGAATCGCTTGCTTTTGGGGCTTCTTTAGATATTTTCTTAATTGAGAATATCCAAGTACTATCAGGGCGATAATATTTACCAACTTTTTTAATCATGATTGCTGATTTTTCATCAACTAGATAAATTTTATCCTCAAAATGATGCTCTATTTTACGATTATATTCATCTGGCAACATTAAATCATAAATTATTTGCGAGGCATTGCCACTATGCTTACCATGAGCTTGCCCAATAATATCGTGACCTATTGCTTCGAATGTGCCATTGGGATTAAGAGTTATTAACCAAGTTCTGCTATCAAGATGCTGATTGTCGTAATAATAATCAAATTGCAACGTTCCTTTATTGCCTTGCCACTTTGATTTAATTTTTACATTTTGAGCATCGATAATGTTGCCGTCGTTATCTCTTTTGATTCCGTGCCCCTCTAATTCTCCATCAAAGAAAAGTCTGATATTTAACATTTGCACATTATTTAAAGAATCAAGCCTAGAGTCAAAATAAACTTTTTTCCCGAATAATAGACGGGGGTCCATTCTACGGAAATCAATTTTTCTAAAAGTTTCACAACTAGTGGTATTAAGGAGTAATGCTAGCAATGCAAAGCTTTTAATGGTTTTTTTTATTTTCATAATTATTTAAGTAAATTAGTTATTATTTTAAAGTTGATTTATTTCTATTGGCTCCCATTCTTAATCGAAGAGCATTGAGTTTTATAAAGCCCTGCGCATCTTTATGATCGTAAGATTGACCTTCTTCAAAAGTTACCAGAGATTGAGAATATAAACTTTTTGCAGATTCTCTTGCAACAACAATTGCCTGACCTTTATAAAGCTTTAAGGTAACAGAACCCTCAACGAATTCTTGAGACTTATCTATTAAAACTTGCAACATTTCTCTCTCAGGAGAAAACCAAAAGCCATTATAAATTAAACTCGCATAACGAGGCATCAACTCGTCTTTAAGATGAGCCGCTTCGCGGTCAAGGGTTATAGATTCAATAGCACGATGGGCAACCAGTAAAATTGAGCCACCTGGGGTTTCGTATACCCCCCTTGATTTCATGCCTACAAAACGATTCTCAACGAGATCCAGCCTTCCTATTCCATTCTCACCACCCAATTCATTAAGCTTAGTTAAAATTTGAGCAGGAGTCATTCTTTTATTATTAATTGCTACAGCATCGCCTTTTTTAAATTGAATAGAAATTATAGTTGCTTTATCTGGAGCCTTTTCAGGAGAAACGGTTCTTTGATAAACATAATCTGGAGCTTCTATCGAAGGATCTTCTAACATCTTACCTTCAGATGAAGTGTGCAATAAATTAGCATCAACCGAATAAGGAGCTTCGCCTTTTTTGTCTTTCGCAACTGGAATCTGATTTTTTTCTGCATATTCAATTAACTTAGATCTTGAATTGAGGTCCCATTCTCGCCAAGGAGCAATAATTTTTATTTCAGGATTATTAGCATAATAAGCCAACTCAAAACGAACTTGATCATTGCCTTTGCCTGTTGCTCCATGGGCTACTGCATCTGCACCAACTAATTTTGCAATTTCAATTTGTCTTTTAGCGATTAGAGGCCTTGCGATTGATGTTCCCAAGAGATAAACACCTTCATAAACTGCATTGGCACGAAACATAGGGAATACATAGTCTCTAACAAATTCTTCCCTAAGATCTTCAATGAATATTTTTTTTACTCCAAGATTTTTAGCCTTAATTCTAGCTGGCTCCAACTCTTCACCCTGCCCTAAATCAGCGGTAAAAGTTATAACTTCACAATCATATTTTTCTTGCAACCATTTGAGAATTACCGAAGTGTCAAGACCTCCAGAATAGGCAAGCACAACTTTTTTTATTTTATTTTTGACTATTTCATTTTTAGCTATTCTACTTTTAATGGGAGAGATATTTTTTGCCAATTCTTTGTTTTTTATAACCTTTTTTTTGGGTCTATTTTTTGACAAGGCCTTTGAATTTAAAGCCTTTGAATTTAAAGCCTTTGGATTTAAAACCCTTGATTTACTGATTTTATTTTTCATAAATTAAAATTATATTTAGAAGTTAAAGCAAATTAAATTAAAATAAGCTTAAATGATAAGATTTTTTACGATTGACTCTTTTTAGAAATAAAAACTAAATTCGTCAACAAATTTATTACATAATTTCAATTATAAACAATATAATCTAAAGATTAAAATCATTTAACTCTTTTTTAACTTGCTGAAATATCTTCACCGCCGAAGAAATCGCAAGAAAAGACATAATCATGGCAACAATTAAATCTGGCCATTTACTATGATAAAACAAGGTAAAAACACCAGCAACTATTGTAATTAGATTATTGATTGTGTCGTTTCTACTGCATAACCATACAGATTGTTGATTACTTGAACCGTTGCGAAACTTAAATAACAAATAACTAACGAAAGCATTAGCAATTAATGCAAAAAATGAAACATATATCATAATTTTGCCATTTGGCTGGATATCAGTTAAAACTCTATAAACACCACTAGTTAAAACATATATCCCAAAAGAAAGCATGAAAGAAGCCTTGATTAATGCAGAAACAGATTGCCATTTTTTTGACTTAGATAAAACGAAAATTGCTATTCCATAATTCAGGCTATCACCAAGAAAATCAGTAGCATCTAGCATTAGAGCAAGAGAATTAGCATAAAAACCAAAGCCTATTTCAATTAGAAACATGGCAAAATTTATTACTAGAGCAATTGAAACGGCTTTTAAAAATAATTTTTGTTTTGGCATTTTTAGTTTAATTTTTTCTAAATATTACTATATCTAGCCACAATTTATAAAAACAAACTAAATTAGCAACAACTTATAATGGCTTCGTTGATTCTGAAGCGGTATAGTTGCAAATTGATTTGACACAGATGAACCTGGAAATGTAACTGTTGATTTAGAATTATTAGCCTCAGACGAATTACTTTCATCGTAAGGCGACTTACAAGCTTTAGTAAAATTATTTTCTGGTGGCAAACTATTATTATTTGATGTAGTTATTTTTTTACTCCAATTATCTCTTGTAATATCATCAATACTACAAGTTGATGAGTGAAGAGAGCAAACAACAAACTCGGCAGATTCAAACATATCGAGCATATTGCTATTGGTATGATTATTTTTTTGTAGTTGATAATTAGGTTCTTGTTTAAATTGCAATGGTTGAACACGAAATACTTGCTGAGGCTGAACATAAACCTCTTGTTGAAGAAGTTTTTGATAAGTTCCTTTTTCTAGGTTATATTTATGAGGCTCATTGTCAATAATCACATATTTTAAATGCAAAGGAATAGCTATAGGAGAATTTTTTATATTTTAATTAATGTTATTTTATTATTATATATTTTTATAAAATTAAGTATTGTTTTAATACAATAAAATAAATTAATTAAAAATATTATTGATTCTTGTAAATTCTTGCATAACTTCCGTTCATTTTCATTAATTCTTGATGAGTTCCCGATTCAGCAACTGCACCATTCTCTAAAAAATAAATATTATCAGCTTCAATAATTGTTGAAAGTTTATGAGCGATGATTATTGCGGTTTTATCTTGAGCTATCTCTTTTATTAGGCTGGTAATATTTTTTTCATTATCATTATCAAGGGCAGATGTAGCTTCATCAAACAGTAAAATCGGAGAATTTTTTAGAATCGCTCTTGCAATCGCTATTCTCTGCTTTTCACCACCAGATAATTTAACTCCTTTCTCGCCAACAATGCTATCTATACCTTTTGGTAGCTTCTTAATAAAATCGAAAGCATGATTTTTTGCAATAATTTTATTTACTTCTTTTTTAGTAATTTTTTCATCAAAATAGGCGATATTTTTAAATATTGTGCCAGAAAAAATAAAATCATCTTGACCAACATAAGCAAAAATATTTCTTAATTCTTTGAGCGACAATTGAGAAATATCAATATTATTTAACGATAC